>NZ_OZ038523.1:1652500-1730000 GCF_964036595.1 Tenacibaculum sp. 190524A05c
TAAATCAGGGAAAATATTCTGGGCTAATATTAAATCTGAATTCTTTAGATTCTCTATTCTTTCTTTATTGAGATAAAATCTGATTTTTAATAAGTTTAAGGGCAAAATGAAATAATTAACCCAAAAATTACTTGTTGGTAAAAAGAACCAAGAATAAATGATAGTTTTAAACCCATCTAAATCAATCTCTCCTTTTACTGCATATTCTTTATATTTTTTCCATTTATCACTTATTCTTGAAGTAAGTATACCAGAAAATGGAACAGATTTATAAATTAAAAAATCAACATCGTAATTACTTTTCAAATATTTCTGAATTCGTAGAATGATATCATTTTCTCTCTTTAATCCTTTCAATGGTAATATGGAAGCAACATTTAGTATTTTCATATAATTACTTTTTTGAAAAGAAATACCCTAATTGAATTAATAATCGTTTTTGTCTAGTAGAAAAATTAGGATTATTAATAATTTCTATCTTTTCATCGTAAACAAATAGTTCTCCTATATTCTCTAGAAGCTTATTTGAATACTTCTGTTCTAAATCTTTTGTATAATCTAAACTAATTAGATTATTCCAATTACTCCAAGATCCTTTGTTTCTTTCTTTTCTGAGAAGCATTCTTATTATTTTAAAATATGCTTTTCGAAAAAACGATATGGGTTTATTTATAACATAAGGTAAAGAAGGAAGGTAATCGTCGTTATGAAATATCCACTTTGTTGGCTTATATAAATCCTTCATAGCAGCATAAAATAGTTTTTTATTTAGTTTATATTGCTGAGGGCATTTTGCTGCAATTTTGACAATTTTAGAATCTGTAAATGGTTCAAAACTTCTAAATAATCTTCTATTACCCCATATATTTGGAACATCATTATGCATAGTAATTGGATAAATATTAAACCATTCAACGAATGATTCTTTTCTGATACTTGCAACCTCGTCTGCTCGCTTTTTTCTTCTTTGGTTGGCTATCTCAATGTACTTGGGTTTTATGGAAGATAAAATCCCAGCACTTTCTTTCTTTATAGTTGTGTCCGCCTTTTTATCTTTTAAGGGAAGAAAACTTAACAGCTGATTTCGTTTCTTCTTCTTTATATGGTGACCTTTTAGCAAAGTGTCTGATAAAAACCCTCCTAAAATAACATCATAATTTTCAAAATTACATGTCTTATGAAAACCATAAGTATGTACATGCGCAAAATCTCCATTAGCACCAATTAAATCTACACAATTCGGCATCATTTCCCAGTAATGAGTCTTTTCTCTTAAATGAATTTTCAAATTAGCATTTACACTCTTGGCTACCTTTGCAGCTATTTCTGTTTCAATGTTATGACTATCAGTAAACAAATATGAATCTATTGGATATTCCTTTGGTATTGAGGATGCAATTACTCTAGAATCTTCCCCTCCACTTAAAAACGAGGCTAACTTAGGCTTGGCTTCTAAAATTTTACTTATGTACCTTTGAAAGCTATTTTTTAATTCTTTTGACAACTGTCCTAAATCGTCTTCTTTATTTTCTTTTGGAATCCAATAAGTGTCCTTCTCATTAAAATTAGAATTTAGTACATATAGAGTTGCTGAATTAAGCTGATAAACATCCTTCAAAACTGTGAACGGAAAAGTAACTACTTCATGTGTTATGAATTCTGCCATTGATGAAAGATCTAAAGGAAATTCTCCAACACTATCAAACATTTCTATATGAGTAGAAACAACTGTAGTATCATTTTTATCAAAATGGTATACAGGTATAAAAGAAAGCATATCTGTTACTACCCTTAATT
Source organism: Tenacibaculum sp. 190524A05c (assembly GCF_964036595.1). Lineage (NCBI taxonomy): Bacteria > Pseudomonadati > Bacteroidota > Flavobacteriia > Flavobacteriales > Flavobacteriaceae > Tenacibaculum > Tenacibaculum platacis. The sequence goes on from NZ_OZ038523.1 coordinate 1,654,298, forward strand.
CACTCGTTTTTTTGTTAAAAAGGATGATAACGAACGGTCCACTTAGATCTTCATCCCATTCCATTTGTTTTTCTTTAATCCATCTTTTGTAGATTAGTTTGGATCCTTCATTATTGTTTTTAATAGTAATAAAGGAATTAACAGAATAATTCAATATAGGACCTCCAATCACTCCTAAAACATGATCTTCATTCTCATAAACATCAAAACCATTATAATGATTTTTGACCATACATAAAGTAGCTTTTTCAGAACTGAATGTATATACCTCTTTATAATCAGAGTTAATTTTTAGTAAAACTCTCTCTACATTATCTTTTTGAATCTTTTTGTTTATAAAAAGAAAGTCACTCATATAATTTTTTACTTTAAGAACTTTGGTTTTCTCTTTTCTAAATAATTCTCTAAATAATCAACAGCTAATTCAATATTTTCTAAATCAAAAACTCTTATTGTTTTTTGAGCAAAAATTAATTTCATAAATCTATTCTTAACTTTAGATAAAAAGTCATTAATCTTCATCGCATAGATTTTCCAACTAACTTTTACTTTTAGACTAGAGTATTCTTTATCAAGGGATTTTCTTTCGGCATAATTATAAACCTCTTCGAATTGATGCGGGTTTGCCTTTAGAATCGTGGCTAGTAAATTTATTTTATTCAGGTTAGCTTTTATTATTCCAGAGCAGCCCATTTCTTCCAAAGCTTTTATGCTGGATTCTGCCCAAATAGTTTCTCCAGAATATACATCAGGAATTATTTCAGACCAGGTATATTCACCTCTTCCTCTAAAATGAGGAGCGTCTTTCAGTTTAGTATTTCTTGCTTTATCTGTTCTATGGGTTTGATCCGACTCACTACTACTTCCAGCTACAGTCAAAGGATAATCAATTTTCATAACATTTTGAGCAACACAACTAACTGATATAGAAGCAAAAATATCTGGTGTTAACCCTCCAAAATAATATCCCAATTTGTCTTTTACTTTATCAAAACATTGCTTTCTTACAATTCCATGATATACTCTAGGTAAATCATGTTTAAGATAATATACTCCTCCTTTTTGTAAAAAATCTGTCAACTCTGATTTTACATTAACTTTTTTAATTTTACTATTAAAAGGGTAAATTGTAAAAGAACTCGATTTATCTTTTTTAGGCCAATTATAGTTAACTAGATACGTACCAATTAAAGCATCTAAATTTTGTTTTAACGCCCACTCTGATATTTTTACTATATCTTTTGTAACACAATCATCATCCCCGATATAACAAATATATTCACCAGTTGCATAATCCATACCGTAATCAAAATTATGAACTGTTGACATTTCCGAATCGTTGTAATAATACTTAACCCTAGAGTCTCTTAATTCTTGGATACTATATTCTAAACTATTGTCTAAACTATTGTCATGCAAAACTATCTCTAATCTATCATCTGGAATACTCAAAATACTTTTAACACAAGATAAAGCATATTTTTGCCTATTCCTTGTAGGTATTACAATAGATATTATTGGTTTTTGATCGATCATGTTATTTTTTATTCTTTAGGCCTTTAAAAATATATTTAATTCTTGTGATGTCTCTAATTTGGGCTGGTGTTAGCACTAATATTGAGGTAACAAATACAATACAAAAAACAAATCCTATCCAAATAAGAAATAGGAATCTATTTTCACTTGTAAACGGTATTTTATGTAGAAAAAATGTTAATGCTACAATTAAAACAATAGGATTTAAATACATTCGAAAATAGTACTTAACACTGTTATGAATTACCAAATACATTTTTGATAATATTAATATATAAAAAATGGAAATAACTATTTGAACACCAGAAAACAAATAAGCCGCTCCATTCATTCCAAACGTTTGAGTTGTTAAAATATAGCCTGGAATTGTAATTATTAGACTTATAATTCCTATGATGTTATTTAACTTGGTATAACCATTGGCTAATGCTAAATTATAGGGAAGTATCTGTAAAGCTAACGAAGAATATCCTATAACTAAAACAGCAACTACAAAGCTTGATTTTCCCGCCAATTCCATATCTCCTGTCCAAATCCAAATTAACTCTTTCCCAAAAAGCATAACTACAGACATTATACAAATAATTATAATCGTAGTGATGAGGTTAATTTTATTAAATAACTGAGTTGCTTCTTTATTTTTTTTTGTTGAATATAAACTCGTCAATCTAGGCAATATCGCAACAGATATGGGATTAACTAAAACTCCAATTACTCGAGCAAGGGAATATGCAATTGTATAATATCCTAAATATTCTAAGCTTAAAAACTTACTTATCGCAAACTTATCCATTTGTGTATTTACACTAGCAACAATTGCTATTAATAATACACCTGATGCAAACTTCCATATTTCCTTTAAAATATCTTTCTCTACTTTAGGCTTAAAGAAAAAACCTTCTTTATTGGAGATCATTTTAATCAAAGCTCTTCTGATTATTGCAACAAAAATAATGGACGAAAGTAATTGCCATACGAAAAACACTTTTACTTGTGGATAAAAATATATCGGTAAAACAACTAATGCATTTCTTACTACTCCCCACAAAACTTGGTAAACATTCGCTTTTACCTGTCTTTCTAACCCTAAAACGCCTCCTTTATAGAATCTAAAAAGTAATTGTAGTCCTATTTCAGCGATTGCCACTCGAATTGAAAATAACAATACTTCCCTACTAATTCCTTCTGAGTTAATCCAGTAGTCAATAATATAATCTGACAAAAAAAAACCAACAACAGAACAGCATATAAAAATTGTCAAATAAAGACTTTCTAAAGTTTTAAATACTCTTAATTTATAATCATCTGTTCTATCTTTTCTTGCAAATTCTCTGGATAAAGTACTCGTTAACCCTGCGTCAACAACCCCCATTATACCTGCAATTATTAAAGTAAAACTAATTAAAGAATAATTTTCAAATCCTAAATATTGTATATATAATGGAATGAAAATAAAATTAGAAAAAACTCCCCAAAAACGACCTAAAAAGTTAGCTATTATGTTTTTTTTCATCTTCGTCAACACTAAGCTTTCCGACTAGCTTTGATTATCTTTTTTGGCTTTCTCGAAACTAACCTCCTTAAAAAATAACTTATTCCCTTTTGCATCTACCAGACATGCATTAGGATAAGGATCTGTAAGGCTTCTAATAAAATTATAAAGCTCTTCAAGTTCCATTGATTTTATTTGCTCAAACGATAATACACTTTCTTCTGGTTTTCTTCTTTTAAAATAAGTTCCTTCTTCTAACTTAGGGAGTACTGGTTCAATCTCATCATAGTTCTCAATAAAGTTATTCAACAATTTTATGGAGCTATTCTCTAGATTTTCAAAGACATTTGCCATAGAATCTCCCTCTAGACTTAAATCTTCTTTGCACCAAATATGTCCTCCATCTAATTTATCGCTAGAAAGAGTCATTAATGTAACTTTACTTTCTTTTATTCCCTGAATTATCTGATGCTGTAAAGGCGATCCTCCTCTAAACAGAGGTAAATCCGAAGGATGAATCCCTACACATAAATATTTTTCAGTAACCTCTCTTGGAATTATCCAACTCCATCCAATAAAAAGGATAAAATCTATATCTTCTTTAAAAGAATGTTTTTCATTATCATATTCCTCTTTAGAATGAATTATTTTGTAAGAATCTATTTTTGGATGTTTCGATACAGTATTTATTATATTGATTGCCCAATTTCTGTAACCACAAAAAATAACATTCATAGCTTACTTCTTTACATATTTAACTCTTTCAATATAAAGCCTCCCTTTTTCATCTTCAATATATCCATTCGGATATGGTGCTTCTAAACATCGGAAAAAATTATATAATTCCTCTGTATTCATACTCTGAAGGTCATTTTTTGTTAATCGACTATCTAAAGGCTTCCTTTTCTCTCTAACTATATCTTCAGAAGGCCATTTTTTCCACTCAATATTATTAGGGTAATCATTAACAAACATATTAAACAAGACTATACTCGTTGAAGTCATTTGATATAATATATCGTCCATATTCCCCGACAAATCTAGCACTACTTCATGGGAGTACAAACAATTATGTGTATGTGCTCTTTCTGATTCATTATCAAAAGTAAAACTAAAAACTCTATGTTTAGAAAATGTTAAACCATCAATTATTTGATTTTGTATTGGCGTTCCATAAGAATATCTATCTAATTCAGCGCAATGCACACCTATCGATTCAATTTTCGATGTTACTTCATCTCCTAACTCATCACTCCAACCACAAGAAATTAATAAGTCATAATCCTCTATATTTAGACTTAATAATTCTTCATGTGTTTTACATAGAACTAATTCTTCTAATTTTGGATTTTTCTTTAATGGGTTGTACACATCTAATGCCCATTCTCTATAGGCTAGAAATATTGCTTTCATATTTGTAGTTATAATTCTATGTTTGTCCACCAACCTGAAGGTATAGCAATGAATTTATTCATAAATTCATTAACTCCCTTTAAGTTAGATTTATTTTTAAAAACTGAATAAATGTTATTATTGATATGCACACTTGTTGCATAGAATCCTTTGTTTCTAAAGGATTTAATTTGTTCTCTTTTATTATTAGCCAAAACACCATATACCCAATAATTAGGGTTTGTGTCTTTATTAACTTTTAAAGGAACACAATTCTCTATATCGTTAACTATGGAGTCCCATTTAGATGCATTTTCTCTTTGTTTCGCAATTAATTTATCAACATCATCCATCTGCTTGTAACCAATAAATGAATTCACTTCATTCATTAATGCTCCGTATCCCTCCAAACTAATATCGCATTCAGGATTTATCTCATTTAATTCGTCTCTGAATTTTGTTCTGTCGATCCCATAATCTCTAATTCTTTTTGCTTTTTCGTATAACTTTGGATCATTAAAAGTTAATGCAGCACCATCGATGGTATTAGGTAGTCGTACTGTTTGAAAAGAGAAAACCGTAATATCTGTTCCTAAATTACCGACTTTTTTTCCATTAAAAACGGAACCAAAGGCTTCTATACTATCGTCAACAACCGGGATTCCATATTCTTTTCCTAGATCATTTAAATCATTAATATTTCCTAAGTACCCGCAATAATGATTATGGAATATAGCTTTAGTTCGAGTGGTTATTTTTTTCCTCACGTCTTCAACAGACATACTTCCTGTAGTAGGATCAATATCAGCCCAGATAACTTTCGCCCCTTTAGAAACAAATGGTTGATTCGAAGCTAAACAACTAACAGGTGAAGCAATAACTTCGTCTTCAGGTTTTATATCTAACGCTGAAAGAGCAACCAACAAAGCTTGATTATATGTACTGATTGACAGCACATATTCATTCCCTGTAAATTTTTTTAATTCGTCTTCGAACTTCCTACCGTATTTTCCATAAGAAAGTTTCCCTGAATAAAGTATACTCTGTATTTCTTCAGAAATATTTTCAGGCATGTATGGTTTAAATATTGGTATCATAACCAACCCTTCTTTATAATGTCAACTATATGTTTTCTATCTTTTTCTTCGACCCACCATCCACATGGAATATGAACCCATTCTTCTTCAAATTTATCTACATTTGGAAGTTTTACTTTAGATTCAGAAAATATAGAATGTGTGTCATTTCTTTTATGAAGTTCTGAAGCCATAATACCATTATCTGATAAATGCTTTATAAATTTTTCTCTTTCTTGAACTTTCATCGTATATAACCAATAAGATGGCTGCGAACCAGGATAATACTCCATTAACTCGATACCTTCAATATTTTTCAATTCTTGATCAAAATATTTTCCATTAGCTATATATTTATCAATAACACCTTCTATCTGCTCCAATTGGCATAAGCCAACTGCCGCATTTACATTATTCATGTGATATTTATATCCTTGAACTTTTATATCGTTCTCTAATCTACTAATACCTTTTTTTATTCCAAACCATCTTATAAGTTTAGCTCTTTCGAACTCCTCATCGTTTTTAATACATATCATTCCTCCATCAACTGTAGTCATATGCTTAATAGCCTGAAATGAGAAAGTAGTATACTTAAAATGATTTCCTAATTTTTGCCCATTATATGTGGCTCCAAGTGCATGAGCCGAATCCTGAATTACAGAGACGTTATACTTTTTTTCAATCTCTAAAAATCTTTCTACATTCACTGGTGTTCCTGCATAGTCAACCACCATTATTGCCTTGGTTTTATTCGTAATTTTTGCTTCAACACTATCAGGACATAAATTACCTGTTTTTAAATCTATATCAGCCCAGACAATTTTCGCTCCTGTTTGAGAAATTACCGTGTTCGTTGGCTCAGCTGTAATGGCTGTTGAAATCACTTCATCTCCAGGCTCCACACCTGCTAGTATTAGCGCAATATGTAAAGCTGAACTTCCACTATTTACAGATAAATTATTTTTACTACCGTTAAATTTTCCAAATTCTTTCTCAAATTCATCTACATAGGATCCCTGAGCAATGTAACCAGAATATAATACTTCACCTAGCTTTTCTAACAGTTGTTCTTTAGGCGGTAAGATAGTTTTAATTAAAGGTATCATGTCTTCTATATATCTTTAAGCTCATTTTTCACATAATCTAGAGTCAATAATAATTCTTTCATTTGCTCTACATTTAATCTTTCTGTATTATCTGAATTATATTCAACATCCTTTAATTTAGGACCATCTGTTGTGCGATATTTAGTATAGTTCAAATCTCTAAGGTCAGCAGGAACTCTATAAAAATCTCCCATATCATCAGCTTTCGACATTTCTTCCTTCGCACAAAGTGTTTCATACATTTTTTCACCATGTCGAGCTCCAATAATTTTGATTTCATTTTCACTTTCAAACAATTCTTTTAATGCTTTTGCCAATACTTCAATTGTTGCAGCAGGAGATTTTTGAACGAAAATATCACCAGGATTTGCATTTTTAAATGCAAACAATACTAAATCTACTGAATCCTCTAAAGACATCATAAATCTAGTCATATCGGGGTTTGTAATTGTTAGAGGCTTACCTTCTTTTATTTGCTTAATAAATAACGGAATTATAGATCCTCTTGAGCACATAACATTACCATATCTTGTAGCACATATAATTCCTCCATTGCCTTTAACTCTAGAATCTCTAGATTTAGAAATGGCTAATTTTTCCATAAGAGCTTTAGACATCCCCATAGTATTAATAGGGTAAACTGCTTTGTCTGTACTTAAAACCACCACCTTCTTAACATTATTAGCTGCAGCGGCTTCTAAAACATTTTCTGCTCCTAAAATATTTGTTTTTACGGCTTCTAATGGATAAAACTCACAAGAAGGGACCTGTTTAAGAGCTGCTGCATGGAATACATAATCTACTCCAATCATTGCTCTATTAATAGTATCAAAGTCTCTTATATCACCAATTATAAAATTCAATCTATCATTCTTATAATTAATCCTTAGTTCTTCTTGCTTCTTTTCGTCTCTACTAAATATTCTAATTTCTTTTAAATCAGATTTTAAGAACTTATTTAAAACTGCATTTCCAAAAGAACCTGTTCCTCCTGTTATTAATAATACCTTATCTTTAAACATAATTTATTTTATTACACCACAAAAATCTAAAACTAATTTATCTGAAGACAACTCAATCTTCTTGAACTCTTCATGAGCCACTAAAAACACAATAATATCGGCATTTTCAGCTGCCTCATTAACTCCTGTTAATTTAAAAACATTATGCTTTTCAATATTTGGCTCAACAATAAAATAATCTCCATTACTATCATTTTGTAAAACCTTATTTACTATATATTTCGCTGGAGACTCTCTTAAATCATCAATATTTGGTTTAAAAGCTAGTCCCATTAAAGCCACTTTAGGCTTGCGTCTATTTTCTAATTCAAACTTTAACTTTGCATTTTGAATTTTTTCTGCACACCAAAAGGATTTGTAGTTATTCACATTTCTTGCTGTTCCAATAATTTGTGATTCCATAGGATAATCAGAAACTATAAAATAAGGATCGACTGCAATACAATGTCCTCCTACCCCAGAACCTGGCTGTAATATATTAACTCTTGGATGTTTGTTAGCGAGATTAATAAGCTCCCAAACATTTATATCTGCCTTATCACAAATCAGGGATAATTCATTTGCAAATGCTATTTGTACATCACGAGATGAATTCTCTACAAGTTTACACATTTCAGCAGTTCGTGAATTCGTTCTATGTAATTCTCCGTTGACAAACCTTTTATAAAAAGCAAGTGCTTTATTTGTTGATTCATCATCTATTCCTCCTATGACTCTATCATTATGAACAAGCTCATACATTACATTACCTGGAAGAACGCGTTCTGGACAATATGCCATATAAATCTTATCTTTCAACTCAGGGCGAGCTTCATATATAAGATCTCGCATTTTCTCAGTTGTTCCGATTGGAGAAGTCGATTCTATGATATATAAATCTCCTTCTTTTAACAACGGTAATATTCCTCTTGTTGCTGATTCAACAAAAGAAATATCTGGTTCATTTTTACCTTTGAAAGGTGTTGGAACAACAATAATGTAAGTATCTGAAGCTACTGGATTTGTTCCAGCTCTTAAAAATCCATTCTCAACTGCTTTAGCAACTGCTTGATCTAATTCTGGTTCAACTATATGAATTTCACCTTTATTAACTGTTTCTACTACTTTCGGGTTGATATCAACACCAAAAACCTCAACTTTATTTTGTGCAATTAATGCAGCTGTAGGTAATCCAATATACCCAAGCCCAATCATTACAACTTCTGGATTTTTCATTTTACTATACTTCTTTTATAAATTGAACAATTTTTTCACAAGCATTACCATCTCCATAAGGATTATGTAATTCACTCATAACATTATAAATTGTTGAATCATCAATTAATTTTTGAGCTTCTGTAATTATCTTATCTTTTTGTGTTCCAACTAGAATTACAGTTCCTGCATCAACAGCCTCTGGTCTTTCCGTTGTGTCACGCATAACAAGCACCGGTTTCCCTAAACTAGGAGCCTCCTCTTGTACACCCCCACTATCTGTAATAATTAAATAAGATTGACTCATTAACCAAACAAAGGCAGGGTATGATAATGGATCAATTAATTTAATATTATCAATATTATTTAGAAGTTCATAAACTGGTTTCTGTACATTAGGATTTAAGTGCACAGGATATATTATTTGAACATCGTCATTTTTATTCGCCAAATCCTTAAGAGCTGAACAAATATTAATAAATCCGTCACCATGATTTTCTCTTCTATGACCAGTTACTAAAATGATTCTCTTATTAAAGTCTACAATTTCTCTTAATTTTTCAGTCTCACTATCAGAGTAATCAGAAGAGTTAACTTTATCTGAACTAAAATGTAAAGCATCAATAACAGTATTACCTGTTATCAAAATACTTTTTTTATCGATATTTTCATTTAATAAATTCTTCTCTGAGACTTTAGTAGGAGCAAAATGAAAATCACAAATACTTCCTGCAACGCTTCTATTAACTTCCTCAGGAAAAGGAGATCTTTTATTAAAAGTTCTTAATCCAGCTTCTACATGACAAACTTTTGCTCCAGAATAAAATGCGGCAATACTTGAAGCCATTGTAGTTGTAGTATCTCCATGCACATAAACATAATCAGGTTTAAACTCTTCTAATATTGGTTTTAAACCAGTTATAATATCTGCTGTCAGTGAATATAAATTTTGATTTGGCTTCATAAGATCCATATCAAAATCTGGAGTTATTTCAAAAAATTCAAGAACTTGATCTAACATCTCACGGTGTTGAGCAGTAATACAAACCTTCGTTTCAAATTTTTGAGTATCCTTTAAGAACTCTTTTACCAAAGGGGCCATTTTTATAGCCTCTGGTCTAGTCCCAAAAATTATCAGATTTTTAATTTTCATTGATCTATTTTTTACTGGGTTCTTAAAGTGACTTATCACTATTTACCAAAATATTTTTTACATCGTAGATCACTAACTTTTCATTACCTATTGAGGAGTAATCGATACTTTTAAATTCTTCATGAGCTACGGCAAGTACTACGGCATCATATTTACCAGATGGTAATGTTTGAGTTGATGTAAGTCCATATTCTTCTTTTACTTCTTCTTCATTAGCCCAAGGATCATAAATTGTGACATTAGTTCCATATTCTTTCAAAGATTGAATTACATCAACTACTTTAGTATTTCTAACATCTGGACAGTTTTCCTTAAATGTAATTCCTAAAACTAAGACATTAGCTCCTTTTATATGAACATCTTTTTTGATCATTAACTTTATAACTTCAGAACTAACATAGTCTCCCATACTATCATTCAATCTTCTACCTGCAAGAATAATTTCTGGATGGTAACCGTACTCTTGTGCTTTTTGAGCCAAGTAATAAGGATCTACACCTATACAATGACCTCCAACTAAACCAGGTTTAAAAGGAAGAAAGTTCCATTTAGTTCCCGCTGCTGCTAAAACATCATGTGTATTAATATCCATAAGATTAAAAATCTTTGCCAACTCATTTACAAAGGCTATATTAATATCTCTTTGAGAATTCTCTATAACTTTTGCCGCTTCTGCAACCTTTATTGTTGGAGCCAAATGCGTTCCAGCTGTGATTACAGAATTATATAAATCATCTACTTTTTTTCCTATTTCAGGAGTAGAACCAGAAGTAACTTTTAGAATTTTTTCAACCGTATGTTTCTTATCTCCTGGATTTATTCTTTCAGGAGAGTATCCTGCATAAAAATCTGTATTAAACTTTAGGCCAGAAACTTTCTCTAAAACTGGAATACATTCCTCCTCAGTTGCTCCAGGATATACGGTTGACTCATATATAACAATATTATTTTCACTTAAAACCTTCCCTACTGTTTCACTCGCTTTTATTAAAGGAATTAAAACTGGTCTATTGTTTTTATCAACTGGAGTAGGGACTGTAATTACATAATAATCACAATTTCGAATATCCTCTATAGATGTGGAACAAAACAATCCGTTTTCGTCATTAGGTTCTTTAACTAAAACTGATTGAAGAACTTCATTTTCAACTTCAAGAGTCGAATCAGTACCTGACATTAATTCTGCAACTCTCTCTTCATTTATATCAAAACCTACGGTTGGATATTTAGTTGCAAATAATCTGGCTAAAGGTAATCCAACATATCCTAATCCAATAATAGCTATTTTCGGTTGATTCATATTTTATAAATTTTCCCAATACCATTTAACAGATTCTTTTAATCCTTCCTGCAAAGAGTATTTAGGGTTATATTTAAGTTTTTGTTTTGCTTTTTTTATACTTGCTAGTGAATGAGGGATATCTCCAACTCTAGTTGGTCCATGATTCACTTTAATATTTTGAATATTCTTATCGAATTCTGATAGAAACTCCTTTAAATACTTAACCAAATCTAGCAAAGTATTTCTTTCTCCAAATGCTACATTATATACAGTATTAATAGCATCAGAATCTTTTGAGGATAATGCTAATAAATTTGCTTGAACTACATTATCTATATAAGTAAAATCTCTAGAATAATTACCATCCCCGTTAATAGTCGGAGACTCACCTTTCATTAATAAACTTACAAATTTAGGAATAACCGCAGCATAGGCTCCTTTAGGGTCTTGCCTTCTTCCAAACACATTAAAATATCGTAATCCGATAGTTTCCAATCCATATGTTTTAGAAAAAACATCTGCATATAACTCATTAACATATTTTGTTATCGCATAAGGTGACAATGGCTTTCCAATATTATCCTCCACTTTAGGTAAAGATTCTGAATCACCGTAAGTCGATGAACTTGCAGCGTAAACAAATCTTTTCACACCAGCATCTCTGGAAGCAACTAACATGTTCAAGAAACCTCCAACATTTACGTCATTTGAAGTTATAGGATCTTTGATAGATCTTGGGACAGAACCTAAAGCTGCTTGATGTAATACATAGTCAACATCTTCAACTGCTTTTTGACAGTCCTCTATATTCCTAATATCTCCTTCTATAAAATGAAAATTAGTGTTATCAAAAAGATGTTCTATATTTCTTCTCTTACCTGTAGCAAAATTGTCCAAGCAAATTACTTTGCTACCTAAACCTAAAAGCTTATCACAAAGGTTAGAACCTATAAAACCAGCACCCCCAGTTACAAGAATTTTTTTATTATTAAGTGTATTTTGTAATTCCATTTGTTCTTTGGCAGAAGTTTATTTCCCTATTCTTTGATAAGTTATTCCTTTTTCTTCCAGGTTGTAAGCTATATATTGATTTCTACCATCAAATATAACAGGCTCTTTTAATAACTTTTTTATTTCATCAAAATCTGGAGATCTAAATTCTTTCCATTCAGTCAGTAGAATCAAAGCATCCGAATCCTTCAAAATCTCGTATTTTGATTCACCATAATTAACATTTCTAACATTTTTTAAATAATGTGATTTCGCTTCATCCATGGCTTTAGGATCATATGCTTTAACTATCGCTCCTCTATCCACTAATTCATTAATTGTATATAAAGAAGGGGCTTCTCTCATATCATCAGTCCCAGGTTTAAAAGCTAACCCCCAAAGTGCAAAAGTTTTTCCTGTTAAGTTTTCACCATACATATTTACAATCTTATCTACAATTGCTAATTTCTGACGACTATTTACCTCATCAACAGAATTAATAAGTTGTGCATTATAGTTATTCTCCGAAGCGATTTTCTGTAATGCTTTTAAATCTTTTGGAAAACAAGAACCTCCATAACCCACTCCAGGATAAATAAAACTATAGCCTATTCTGCTATCTGAACCAATTCCAATACGGACATTATTAACATCTGCCCCTACTTTTTCACAAATATTAGCAATTTCATTCATGAATGATATTTTCGTCGCTAACATAGCATTTGCTGCGTACTTAGTCATCTCCGCCGATCTTACATCCATTGTAATAAATCTGTCATGAGTTCTAAAAAAGGGGCTGTAAATCTCTTTCATTTTTTTAAAAGCATTATCGCTTTGAGCGCCAATAACAACTCGATCAGGCTTCATAAAATCATTAATAGCATCTCCTTCTTTTAAAAACTCAGGATTAGAAACGACTTCTACTTTTAAATTCTCTCCTCTTTTATTCAATTCCTGTTGGATTGTTTCTTTTACCTTATCAGCAGTACCAACCGGAACTGTTGACTTATCTACAACAATTAAATCTTTCGTCATTTTCCCTCCAATTTCTTTAGCCACGGAAAGTACATATTGCAGATCTGCAGATCCATCTTCATCCATAGGAGTACCAACTGCTATAAAAACAACTTCAGCGTTTTTAATAGCTTCTTCTAAATTTGTAGTAAAAAAAAGGGTTTGATTATCAACATTTTTAAGAACCATTTTTTCTAATCCCGGCTCATAAATTGGAATAATCCCTTCGTGAAGTTTATTTATTTTCTCTTGATTAATATCTACACAAGTAACTCTATTTCCCATTTCAGAAAAACAGGCTCCTGATACTAGTCCAACATAACCTGTACCAATGACAGCTATATTCATAAGTTAATTATCCTTAGTTTTTAAACTTTCTTTCTCATGAACCTCTTTTCTAAGGCCACTACTAGAAAATCTATGCTCTCTTTTGTTAAAATATAGTTTTATACCTTTCTTTTCACAGTAATCTCTTCCTGTAAACATTTTATTCGCATACTCATCTCCTATTATCCTAACATCAATATGAAAGGATCTTAGAACATCCTCTAAGTCTTGTTCAGTAGCATAAGGAACAATTTCATCAACATATCTACATCCTTTTAACTGAATATACCTTTCTACAACAGATTGAACTGGTCTATTTTTTTCAGGTCTATCAAGAGTTGGGTCCGTTTGCAAACCGCATATGAGATAATCACATTGCCTTTTGGCCTCTTCTAACATCTTGATATGACCTGCATGAAGTAAATCAAATGCGCTAAAAGTTATACCTACTTTCATATTCTTTTCTCTTTTAATGAACAAATATATTAAGTTATTCTATAAACTAAAGTTTTTTTATACTTTATTAGTTTTATTTTATAGTAATATAAGAAATTAATAACTTAATATTCTAGAAACAATTTTTTCAGAAGCAGTGCCATCACCATAAAGTTCTTCATTCCAGTTCTCACCAACAGTAACCAATTCTTTATCTAAAGTTGAAAGGTCATTAAAAAGAAGAATATTATTCCCCCCTATCAGTGTTTCTACCCACTCTGTTTCAGTCCTTAACGTAATACATTTTTTATTTAACCAATACGCCTCTTTCTGCATACCTCCACTATCTGTAATTAATCCCTCAGAATGAACTAGATATGATAAATTATCTATATAAGATTGAGGAGAAATAAATTCAATGTTTGTGAATTTTTCAATATTCAAATCAAAAACACTCATATTATTCTTTGTTCTTGGATGAATAGGAAAAACAACCTTTTTATTCAGACTATTTAGTGAATCTAGAACATACCTCAACCTAGAATCATCATCCGTATTATAAGGCCTATGGAGAGTAGCATAATAATAGCTTTCTTCTTTAAAAGGTTTTAGAAGTTCATTTTCTTCAACATAAACCACGAGATCTTTCATGATATCACCTACCTCATAAACACCTTCAACCAATCCTTCTTTCTCTAAATTAGCAGACGCTATTTTTGAAGGAGTAAACAAACAACTCGAAACATGATCGGTAAGTACTCTATTTATCTCTTCGGGCATTTTTTTATTAAAGCTCCTTAATCCTGCTTCAATATGAAAAACTGGAATATGCAATTTAGAAGCTACCAACGCACCTGCCAAAGTAGAATTTGTATCACCATAAACCACAACACCGTTTGGTTTCTCTTCTAAAAGAATTTTCTCAATTTGAACCATCATTTTAGCTGTTTGGGCACCATGATTATCGCTTCCCACATTAAGCATATAGTCTGGCTTCCTCATACCAAGCTGCTTAAAAAATATAGCACTCATATTTTCATCATAATGCTGCCCCGTATGGATAGTTTTTAAATCTAACCTATCCACACAAGCCTTTTCAAAAGGAAAATGTTTTATAAATTGTGGTCTTGCTCCTATTATTGCAATAATTTTCATCAAGATTATCTATTAAAAGGATGAGCTTCTAAATCTTTTTTGGCAAATGGATGAAATTCCCCTTTCAATCCAGCAGGCTTTGAATTCCTGATTTCATGCACAATCTCTATCGCTTGCCTTGCATCTTCAAGCCCATAGCCATTACCTTCCAAAATACTTTCATACACCTTTGTGTGCAAGTCTGTAAAACCGCCAGAAAACTCTAACTCTTCCCCTTCTATTTTTATCGACCTATAAGTTCTTTGACCACTTTTCTTAATTTCTTCAGGTAACGCATTTTGATTTATAGATAAAAACCATCGTACTCGAGCTCTTTTAAACTCCAAATAACCAGCAGCTCTATCATGAGTATGAACATGAACAACATTAGCTTTAACCTCGCCAAAAACCCAAGACAACATGTCATAAAAATGAACACCTATGTTCGTAGCTATACCTCCCGATTTTGATTCGTCACCTTTCCACGACGTGTAATACCAATTACCTCTTGAAGTAAGATACGTTAAATCTATATCAAAAATTTTATCTACTGGCGCATTATCAACCTTTTCTTTAAGCTTAATTATACTTGGATGCATTCTTAATTGCAACACATTCCAAATCTTTTTACCCGACTCTTTTTCCATTTTTTGCAGAGCATCTATATTCCAAGGATTCAAAACCAAAGGTTTTTCACAAATTGCATCTGCTCCTCTTCTTAAAGCCATTCGGATATGTGAATCATGCAAGTAGTTAGGAGTACAAATACTCATAAAATCTAGGACTTGTCCTCTCTCGTATTTAAGTTTTTCTAAATGCCTATCAAATCGTTCAATTTCAACAAAAAAATCTGCATTCGGAAAATAACTATCCATTACCCCAACACTATCAAACTTATCAAGCGCAGCAATTAATTCATTCCCAGTATCTTTGATTGCCTTTAAATGTCTTGGAGCGATATATCCCGCTAAACCAATTAACGCAAACTTCTTCATTGAGTTATATAAATTTAATTTCAAAAGATCAAGTAATATTGACGATACTTGCACCTACAACAAACCTACAAAAACTAATACAAACAATATAATGTAGTAAAACAAAAAAGCCTTCAGAAAATCTGAAGGCTTTGGTGGGCGCGAAGGGATTCGAACCCCTGACCCCTTGGGTGTAAACCAAGTGCTCTGAACCAACTGAGCTACGCGCCCGAAATTTTTGTCAGGATTCGGTAAACCTGTATGCAATTTAGCTTTTGAGTTTTTGTGGGCGCGAAGGGATTCGAACCCCTGACCCCTTGGGTGTAAACCAAGTGCTCTGAACCAACTGAGCTACGCGCCCTCGTTTGCTATTGCGGATGCAAATATAACACAGTTTTGAATTCCGACAATGTTTTTTTTACTTTTTTTTCTTATAAAATTTCAGCCACCGTAAATGTGCTACCTCCCACAAACACTAAATCTCCAGAAGAAGAAACCTTAACAGCCTCATCATAAGCACACAACACACTTTCATACTCATTTCCTAACAATTCAAACTTTTTTGATTCTTTTTTTAAAATTTCCGCAGAAAGTCCTCTAGGCAAGTCTGGTTTTGAGAAATAATAAGTCGCTTCTTTTGGAAGTAAAGGTAAAATCTCTTCTAATTTTTTATCTGAAACAACACCTAGTACTATATGTAAATTGTCATATTTTTCTTTTTTCAGCTGCTTCATCACATAAGTTAACCCTTCTTTATTATGTGCTGTATCACAAATCACCTTTGGAGAATTGTTCAGAATTTCCCACCTCCCTCTTAGTTTCGTATTTCTTTTAACATTAAGTAAACCTTTTTTAATTACATCTGAGGCAACTTTAAAGCCTTTCAAATTCTGAACTGCGCAAATTGCAGTTTTTACATTATGGCGTTGATAACTCCCTAATAGATCAGTCTCATATACCTCTCCAACTACATCAGAAGCAAAAGTAATTTTAGAATCAAGTTCATTAGCCTTTTTAATAAACACATGCTCTATCTCTAATTGCTTTTCTCCAATAACTACGGGAACTTTAGATTTAATGATACCCGCTTTCTCACCAGCAATTTTCTCTAATGTATTTCCTAAGATCTGAACGTGATCCAATCCTATATTGGTTATTACCGACACTTCCGGAGTAATAATATTTGTAGAATCTAACCTTCCTCCTAAGCCAACTTCTATAACCGTAATATCAACCTTTTCTTTTGCAAAATAATCGAAGGCCATACCTACAGTCATTTCGAAAAATGATAATTGATGCTCTTCGAAAAAAACTTTATGACTATTAACAAACTCCAAAACATTCGCCTCAGGAATCTCTTCTCCGTTTATTTTAATCCTTTCTGTAAAACTCTTTAAATGTGGAGAAGTATACAACCCGACTTTATATCCAGCTTCTTGTAAAATAGACGCTATCATATGACTTGTAGAACCTTTACCATTTGTTCCACCTACATGTATAGATTTAAAATTATCTTCTGGATTCTTTAAATAATCGGCAAGTTGTATTGTATTAGATAGGTCTTCTTTATAGGCGCTTTTACCTTGATTCTGATACACAGGAAATTGGTTAAACATCCAATTGACTGCTTCTTGATAAGTCATAAATTTATTTAGATAAAGAAAATTTATAAATAATTGTTCCTCTTTGTTTTTCAGGAGCTTTACCGTCAGCATTCCATTTTGTTCTTAATGCGGCCTGCTTAGCAGGTTCCATTAAACAGGGTGAAGTATTCGTAGTTCCTCGTGCCCCTGGAATAGCCTTTACAACGTTTCCGTTTTTATCAACCTCAATACTCACAACAACAGTACCTTCTTCTTGACAATCTGGTTGTTCTATTGGTTTAGATAAAGCTTTTCTTCCAGAAAGATTATAATTTCCTCCGTAACCACCTCCTGTATTTCCATAATACTTATTGGAATTAGGATCACCTTTTTTATCTCCTTTTACACCAGGATCAGCATCATCTCCTTCTCCCTTAGCTGTTTCTCCATCCGCAGAATCTCCTTTCAATAAACTATTTAAAGCATCCGTTGCCGCTTTTGATGGTTTTGGCTTTGGTTTTTCTTTAGGTTTTGTTTCCTCTTTTTTTTCTTCAACAACCTCCTCTTTCTTGTCTTCTTTTTTTTCGACTACAGGAACATCTTTAGCTGAATCATCAGTTAACACTTCTTCTTGAACTTCCTCCTTAGGAGCTTCTTCCACTTCCTCAACTACTTCTTCCTGTTCCTCTTTAACCTCTTCTGTCTTAGGCTGAGTTGCTTTAACTTTTTCTACCGGAGGACCACTTCCAACATTTGAATCTCCATAATTGATCGAGACACCATATTCTATTGGAGGATCCATATATTTCATTCCAAAACCATACATAACGAGTAACAACAGTAATAAAATAACTGCTGTTATAATTGCTGATTTTCTTTTATGTATAGTATCAAACATTTGCATAGCCTATCTACCTTTTACTGCTAGTATCATTTTCAACTTATTCCTATTCGCAATATCAATAACTCTCATTACGTTTTTATACGGGACATTCTGATCTCCCCTGATAACAACAGTTTTTTCTTTATTCGTACCTACCTTCAACAACAATTCTTGTTCCAAATTTGTTGACGAAACTTTAGATTTATCAATAAAAAAATCTGAATCCTTAGTAATTGTTACTGCAACTGACGTATTATTCTCTGTTTTCCCGCCTGCTTTTGGCAATAAAACATCGATAGCACTTACTGTAACCAATGTAGATGTCAACATGAAAAATATCAATAACAGAAAAACTATATCTGTCATTGACGACATGTTGAAATTTGGATCTACTTTATTTCTTCCTCTTAAATTCATTATACAGGTTCATTTAATAAATCTAAAAACTCAACAGACTTTGCTTCCATCTGATATACAACCTTATCTGTTCTAACCACTAAATGGTTGTATGCGATATAAGCAACAATCCCAACAATTAATCCAGCAACAGTTGTTGTCATTGCGGTGTATAATCCATCAGATAACATTTTGATATCAATCTGTCCACCTGAGTTTGCTATTTCGTGAATGGCAACAATCATTCCTATTACCGTTCCTAAAAACCCAATCATTGGAGCCGCACCTGCAATTGTAGCCACAACAGATACGTTTTTTTCAAGCTTATAAATTTCAAGTTTTCCTGCGTTTTCTATAGCGGTATTTATGTCATCTAAAGGTTTTCCTATTCTGGAAATTCCTTTCCCGATTAATCTAGATGTTGGAGTATCTGTATTTGTACACAATGCTTTGGCCGCATCAATATTTCCATTCAGTACGAAATCACGAATTTGATTCATAAAATCTTTATCAACCTGTGAAGCTGCTTTAATTGCAAAGAATCGTTCAAAATAGATATATAAAACAACTCCTAACAACACAAATAAAAGTGCTATTATGATTTGACCTCCAAGACCTCCGTCTTTTATTAATTGAATGATTGATAATGTTTTTTCTTGTGTAGCTTCTTCTAAAACTTCTTCAGCGACTTCTTGAATAAATAAAAGCATAAAACAGATTTAATGTTTTTCGTAAAACGTTTTCTTTTGATTAAAAGTATAAAAAATAAATCCTGAATTCTAAAAAACTCAGGATTTTAATTAATATTTATGAGTTGTATTCCTACAACATAATTTTAACTAATATATAACCTAAACCACCTAATACAATAGTATAAGGTAAAGCCATTTTTACCATTTTTCCGTATGATAAATTAATTAACGGAGCTAATGATGATGTTAGTAAAAATAAGAATGCGGCTTGTCCGTTTGGCGTTGCAACACTTGGTAAATTTGTACCTGTATTAATTGCAACTGCTAACTTTTCAAAATGCTCTCTTGTAATTACACCATTTTTAAATGCACTCTCTACTTCTCCTACATAAACTGTAGCAACAAATACATTATCACTAATTGCAGATAAGAATCCATTTGCGATGTAAAATAAACCAGGCTGAGAAGCTGGATCTTGCTGTAAAGCCCAGTCGATAATTGGCTTAAATAAATGTTGATCATGAATCATTGCAACAATTATAAAGAACACTACAAGTAAACCTGTAAATGGTAATGCTTCTTCAAATGCATGACCTAATTTGTGCTCATCAATAATTCCCATGAAAGCAGTTTGAACAATAATTAATGCTAATCCGATAAATCCTACTGGAGCAACATGTAATGCTAATCCTAAGATTAACAAAATTGCAGAAACACCCTGAACGTAAAGCCCGTACTTTTCTTTATCTGTACGTTTCTTATCTTCCTCAATCGTATAACTTTCAATAATTTCAGCAGCTGCTTTAGGCAACTTTGCTCCAAAACCGAACCAACCTGTTGTTTCTAGGACAACCGTAGTTAATAATCCTGCAGCCAAAACTGGAATTGTAATTGGTGCCATTTTTAAGAAAAACTCCACAAAGTCCCATCCTAATCTCTCTCCGATTAGTAAGTTTTGAGGCTCACCAACCAATGTACATACTCCACCTAAAGCAGTACCAACAACTCCGTGCATAATTAAACTTCTTAAGAAGCTACGGAATTGCTCTAATGTTTCACCACCTAACTCCTCTCTATCCAAAATTCCATCATCATCATAATCTGCAGAAGCCTGTGAGTTAATTTTATGGTACACTCCATAAAAACCAACAGCTACACTAATTAAAACTGCAGTTACTGTTAATGCATCCAAGAATGCAGATAAAACTGCCGCTAAGAATACAAAAAGTAATGAAAGAATAAGTTTTGATTTTATTTTAGTGAATACTTTACTGAAAATATACATCAGTAATGGTTTCATAAAATAAATTCCCGCTACCATAAATACAAGTAACAAAACCACCTCTAAGTTTTGATCTACTTCATGATATGCGTTTTTTGGTGTTGTTAACCCAAGAGCAAGTGCTTCAATGGCTAACAATCCACCAGATTGTAATGGATAACATTTTAGTGCCATGGCAAGTGTAAAAATAAACTCACCAATAAACAACCAAGCAGTGATGGTTTTTCCTAATGCAAAAAAGGAAAATACATTAAAGATTAAGAAACCTATCATGGTCATTTTAAACCATTTGGGGCTATTTCCTAAAAAATGTTTAAACATAATTAATTTGATTTTTTTAAGTTAATTCTTTGAGAGCAATCTCAAATGCTGTCTCACTTATGCTCGTTTTAGACGTGTTTTTTGCATAAGCGATTTCAAGAGCTTTACGAATAGTATTTGAAGTATCTTCGAAAATTGCTTCATCATCCATAGAAACTCTTTTTTCCATGAAATAAGCAAAAACTCTTGCCATTCCACAGTTAGATATAAAATCTGGGATTAAACTCACCTTCTTATCAGTTTCCTCCATAATAGGACCAAAGAAAATCTCCTTATCTGCAAATGGCACATTTGCTCCACAAGAAATTACTTCTAATCCTGTATTTATCATTTGATTTATTTGCTTTTCTGTTATTAAACGAGAGGCAGCACAAGGAGCAAAAATTTCACAAGGTAAATTCCAAACTCTTGCATTCATCTCTTCAAATGGAATCATATGTTCAGAAACTAAAGTATTACCATCTTTATTTAAGAAAAGCTCTTTTATTTCTTCAAAAGTGAATCCTTCTTCATTGATAACTCCTCCTACTCTATCAATAATTCCTACTACTTTCGCTCCCATTTGAGCTAAGTAATATGCAGCCGCAGATCCAACATTACCGAATCCTTGAACAACAGCTCTCTTTCCTACTACATCACCTCCATAAATAGAATAATAATGTTTAACTGCTTCTGCTACTCCGTAACCTGTAATCATATCGGCTACAGTATATTTTCTTTGAACTGATGGTGAATAGTTTTCATTCTCTAACACCTTAATTACACCATGACGTAATTGTCCGATTCTATTAATTTTATCAGCTTCTGTTGGTTTAAAATGACCATTAAAAACTCCTTCTTGCGGATGCCATACTCCACTTTCTTCAGTAATTGGGATTACCTCATGAATTTCGTCTACATTTAAGTCTCCACCTGTTCCGTAGTAATTTTTCAATAAAGGAGCTACTGCATTATACCATCTTCTTAATACTCCTTCTTTTCTTGGATCGTGCGGATCGAAATTAATTCCTGATTTTGCACCTCCAATTGCAGGACCAGATACTGTAAACTTCACTTCCATTGTTTTTGCAAGCGACATTACTTCGTACTTGTCTAATCCTTTACGCATTCTAGTTCCACCTCCGGCAGCTCCGCCACGTAATGAATTGATTACTGTCCATCCTTCAGCCTCTGTTTCAGAGTCTTTCCAATTAAAAACTATTTCTGGTTGTTTTTCTTCGTATTTTTTTAATAATTCTTTCATGATTTAAAATAAGTTTTGGTTTGTTTAAAAGTTAGGTTGTGTGTTTCGTTATTTTAAAATCATGTAAGCTAAAGTTGAGTCATTTCTGTTTTTTTTAAATTTTTATCTTATCTGGCAAACTTACCAAAAAAAATATCGTTAAGTATTACAAATATGTATACAAAATTCATTAAACAATTTGAATTATTGTTTCCAATTAATCCGGTGCTAATTTAACAAGGAAACTTTTTAAACCCAAAAAGTTTCCCGAGTTTTTATTCCTTTTAACATTTTTTTATTATTTCAAAATAATTTCTACGTTTTAGGAATAAAACACTTCCCTGAGGAATGATCTTTTATCGCACCAGTTACGGAACTCAAACAATTGATTTCATTGTTATCCTTCAATACACCAAGAAACGCAAATATTAAGGCTTCCTTGAACTCTATGATGTCCGTATCAGCCATTTTAATTTTATTATTTGAACATCGTTCAATCTCCTTCATCAAAAAGCTATTATACGTTCCTCCTCCAGTGGATAAAACCTTTTCAGATGTATCAAAAATCTTACCAATTTGCTCCGCCGCATGTGTTACAAATGTTCTTAAAATTGTTGGAACATCTGTTTCCAAATTGTTAATTATCGGGAAGACAATTTGTTGCACCCATTCTAACCCCAAAGATTTAGGTGGATTTTTTTTATAAAACGCTAAAGAATTTAATTCCTTTAATAATTCCTCATTAATTTTTCCAGTAGCAGCTATTTTTCCTCCTTCATCATATTCTAAACCAATTTTCTTGGTGTAATGATTCATCACAATATTTACAGGACAAATATCAAAGGCAATCCTTTTTCCATTTTTCTTGAAAGACACATTTGCAAAACCTCCAAGATTCAAACAAAAGTCATATTCGGAAAACAGCAATTCATCACCAATTGGCACTAACGGAGCTCCTTGTCCTTTTAATTCAACATCTTGAGTTCTAAAATCGCAAATAACCTTACAATTTGTAACATCCGCTAACTTTTGTCCATCTCCAATTTGTAGCGTAATTCCTTTATCTGGTTGATGAAAAACCGTATGTCCATGCGAAGCAATAAAATCAACATTACTAATATTATGCTCTTTTATGAATTCATTCGTCATTTCTCCTAAGAGTTCGCCATACTCAATATGTATGCGATTCAACTGCTCTTTTGACTTGTGAATTGCATGTTGCAACGTTCCCTTCCAATACGCTGTATATGATCTTGTTGCACCCTTAAGAATTTGAAAATCTTTATAGTTTTTTTGATTAAATTTCACATAAACTAAATCTAATCCATCTAGTGAAGTTCCGGACATTAATCCGATCACATATTTATACTCATTCTGCATAATGTAAAATTATAAAAGCTTTTGAAAAAATAATATTAAAGGAGTATCTTTGGAAACATTTTTTAAGAATAATTTATAACTACAACGATATAGAATGGATTTTAATCTTACAGAAGAGCATTTAATGATACGTGACGCTGCTCGCGACTTTGCACAAAATGAATTATTACCAGGTGTTATTGAAAGAGATGATAAACAAGAATTCCCAGATGAATTAGTTCGTAAAATGGGAGAACTTGGATTTATGGGTGTAATGGTAGATCCAAAGTACGGAGGAAGCGGAATGGACACTATTTCTTACGTATTAATTATGGAAGAGCTTTCTAAAATAGACGCTTCTGCTTCTGTAATGGTATCTGTAAACAACTCTTTAGTATGTTACGGTTTAGAAGCGTACGGAACTGAAGAGCAAAAACAAAAATATTTAACAAAGTTAGCTACTGGTGAATCTATTGGTGCTTTTTGTTTAAGTGAACCAGAAGCTGGATCTGATGCAACCTCACAAGCAACTACTGCAGAAGATAAAGGAGACCACTACTTATTAAACGGAACTAAAAACTGGATTACAAACGGTGGGCGTTCTGATGTGTATTTAGTAATTGCACAAACAGATAGAGAAAAAGGACACAGAGGAATTAACGCTTTTATCGTTGAAAAAGGAATGGAAGGATTCCATATTGGACCAAAAGAGGACAAATTAGGAATTCGTGGTTCTGATACGCACACTTTACAATTTAACGATGTAAAAGTCCCTAAAGAGAATAGAATTGGTGAAGATGGATTTGGATTTAAATTCGCTATGAAAACTTTATCAGGAGGACGTATTGGTATTGCTGCTCAAGCCTTAGGTATTGCTTCAGGAGCTTACGAATTAGCATTAAAATATTCTAAAGAGCGTAAAGCTTTTGGAACTGAAATTTGCAATCACCAAGCAATCGCATTTAAATTAGCTGATATGTATACTGATATTACAGCTGCTCGTCATTTAGTAATGCAAGCTGCTTGTGATAAAGATGCTGGTAACAACTACGATCGTTCTGGAGCTATGGCAAAATTATATGCTTCTAAAGTAGCAATGGAACACACTGTTGAAGCTGTACAGATTCACGGTGGAAATGGTTTCGTTAAAGAATACCATGTTGAGCGTTTAATGCGTGATGCAAAAATTACTCAGATTTATGAGGGAACTTCTGAAATTCAAAAAATTGTAATTTCTAGAAGTTTAATTAAAGAATAGTTTACAACTAGATATATATTATAAAAAGCTCATCAATATTGATGGGCTTTTTTTGTTATTGCCATCTTTGTATTAAATATGTAAATCTTTCGAATAAAAATTATATAAAATGAATAGCTCTGCTTGAAATTCAATCTGATTAATTATCTTTCCAAAAACAATGAAAAGGGATTTGACTTCTTACATCGAAAAATCTATTCACAAATAAATTGACAAACTAAAAGATAAATGACAAACCGGAATTTAACTGCACTGATTTTAAGAATCGCTGGAATTTATTTATTCACTAAAATTTTTGACCATTTTGGCTCTTATTTCTTATCCGTTTATGGAACTGTGATGATGACTCGACTTGAAGAATCCTTAAGTGAACCAATTGATAAATTCTATTTCAATGGAACATTTTTGACAATTATTAATATCGTAATTTCTGTATTTCTTTTCATAAAAGCTGAATGGATCTCTAAAAAACTTGTAAAGTCAGAAAGTGAAATCAAAACCGAACTGAATCCAAAATCACTCACAAAAGTGATTCTATTGACAGTAGGAGTTATTTGGTTATCGCAAATAATTTATTTTCTTCCCGACTTTATAGAATATTGCATAAGCTTAATTTCAAAGATTAATGGAAATGAAGAAACAGAATTACCTGATTTTGCTTTAATCAGATATATTCTAAAATTAATCATGACCTTAATAATACTCTTCCGTATTGGAAAAATATCTAATTGGATAATAAAGAAAATATGATTACTGATATAAACAAAGCTTGGAATTGGAAAGGATTTAATGCTAATGAAGTGATTCTTACGAATGATTTTGGTAATGTGATTTTCAAAACTGACAACAACGAATATTGGAGAATATGTCCAGAAGAAATTAGTTGTGAAAAGATTGCACAGTCGGAATTAGAATTTGATCGACTTTTGACTGACACTGAATTTATAGAAGATTGGCAAATGTTAGCTCTTATTAAAATCGCGAAATCTGAGATCGGAGAATTAGAAGTGGGACAAAAATACTGTTTGAAAATACCAGCAGTTCTTGGCGGAGAATATGAAAAATCCAATATTGGAAAAATAAGTTTTATTGAACTAATTTTATTTAGTGGAGACTTAGGTTTTAAAATAAAAGATTTAAAAGACGGACAAAAGATAGAACTTAAAACTAGAGACTAATTTGTTTTTCCTTGCTTCTCGTGAAATTCCGTCTTATTAATTATCTTTCAGAAACTATGGGAAAAACTAAAGGGTATTACGAATAAAAATCAAAAATAAATTATGTGATTGTGTATAATAAAATCACCTAAGTAAAATTTTATCTCGAAATGAAACTAGCCTTTTCAACTGTAAAAAATATACAAATAAACTTTTACGGTTACTTATATTAGGATTTATAATAACCCTTATATTATCCGCTTGGAAAGCTGAAATAATATACATCGGATTCTATATATTCATTTGGGGAATTATTCCATCTGCGTTTATTCTTATAATTGACTCTTTTGTAAATAAATATAATCTCTTTAAGAAATAACTCTTTACAATCACACAAATGAAATACCTCAATTTAATTTTAGTATTAATATTTTACTCTTGCTCAAGTAAACAAAATAAGATTGATATTAATGGGCTAATAGTAGATCCAACAATTACGAATGAAGTTGAAAAACATATATCTCAACCACTAGAGTGGAAAGATTCAGGAGACTTTATGCAAGTCTATGGGAATAGTTTAAGCATAGAAGGTTATGAAAATGATAGCCTTGTAATTTCAAGTACTGACTTCTCCAAAAAATTACCTTTTAGATCATTCTATTTGTGGGATAAGGATACACTAGGAATTAATGGAGCATATGGACTTTTTGGAGGTACTGGATTTTATATTAAAATTGCTAATAAAAAAGCTAAATTATTTCATATGTTGAGTTCCGATGATTTTCCTACTTATGCATATAAAGAAAAAGATAGTTTGATCATGAGATTAGAAGTTCCTTGTACTGACACGAAAATTGTGCTTTCAGAATTACCTGATTCAACAAAAAATCGCATTATCTATGGATTTGTAGAATTTAAAAGTGATAGTTTCTATTCGGTCTCAGATGTTTTTATTAAAGGCGAAAAACCACAAAGAAAAAAAATTAGAAACAATATGAAAATTTACTTTAAAAGTGGATTATTGAAAATTAACTAATAAAATGAAATAAGCTAAGGAAGTGCAGTATTAGATCGAACTGAATGCTTATTAAGAAAATTCAATCTTATTAATTATCTTACCGAAACATGGAAAACGACTTACATTTTTTTGCTAGAAAAAATTATACACAAATACATTGGATTTAATGCGAATGAAACATATTAACTCTATTTTATTATTTCTGATTTTAACAAGTTGTTCAACTTCAAAAAAACTGACTAAAGTAAATTCTCAACCTACAAAATTTGTCTTCAAGAAATCTATGTTTTTCTCGATAAACGGAGCTATTGAATTCAAACCAAAAGCGGATTCTTTAATGAATAGAGAAACTAAGAAATTACAAATATCTGAATTCCTTACTCAGACACCAGAAACAGAAATTCATATTAAAATAGAAAATGATTCTATTTGGCGTCATATCGAACAATACGGGAAAATGATTGGGGATTATTTGATGGTTGAAAAAAGTAATGGAATTTTAAACTATTATGACAAATCAAAAACTGTGAATTACAAAAAGTATGATTTATTTGCTAAAAATCACAAATATGAGATACTTGAAAACAGAAAAGACAGAAAAAAAATAAATGGATATGATTGTTACAAACTAACTTTGATTAAACAAGATATCAAGAACGATTTAGTAAATACGATTTACGAAATGTATGTTACTAACCTAATTGAATTACCTATTCATTCTGTTGTAAATATAACCAAACTCGTTCCTAACACTTTTCCTATGGAAATTATAATTTCAGAAAAGAATCTATCTGGAATATCTGAAAAATATGAATTATTAAGAACAAAATAAAATAGTACTAAACCCAACAAAATGTATAATTAATTGCGACTGTCCCGAAGCTTCGAGACCTCATCGGAAAAGAACCGAAGTTCTTTGTCAATAGACAAAGTAAACACAAAAAACATGATAAAAAATTATGAAAAAGATTAGAATGATACTAGTAAGTTTATTTTTCTATTCCAGTATTATTGCTCAAAACCCTGAGAACATTTCGGATAAAATTAATCACTTATATAATTATATTCCTTCAAGTTTAAAAACTAAAAGCTTTGTTTCTGACTTCGAGAAAAAACATCAAATAAAGATCAATAAAATAAATAGTTTATTGGCTTTTGGAGTATACTATGATGAATTAAAACTTAATGATAATGATGTCCATACATTAGAGAAGCACATACATAAGTTGGCTATCGGGCTATACAATGATGGAGTTCAACTACTTTTAAAAGGAGTTTCCGCACACGGTGGAACTTATTTCTCTTCTGAAATCATTAAAGGAAAAAAGATTGATGTTTTAGTATTTCGTTATGGAAATATGATCAAAAATTATAAAGTAATTTCCATAATTTTTGAAAAATTCAACCAAAAAATGAAAGAGAAAATTATGAATAGTGTTTCCCAACATTAGTTAAAAAATATTGCTCAATGAGTTTTCTCTGTACAAACAACTTATCGAACGAATTTCCGATACAATATTTATTAACTTTATGCTTAAACAAAGATTAAGATTCTATAAAAAATTAGTCGTAATAAAAAATGCATCAAAAAATAGACACAATAGATAAAAGTGAATATCAACAAGTAGTAGATCTTTGGGAATCTTCAGTAAGAGCGACTCACAACTTTTTAAAGGAAGAGGATATCCAATATTTTAAACCTCTAATTTTAAATACATACTTAGATGCAGTTGAATTAAGATGCATAAGAAACAATGAGAAGAAAATAATTGGCTTTCTTGGTGTAGCTGAACAAAATTTAGAAATGCTTTTTATTGATCCAGAATATCGAGGAAAAAAAATTGGAAAAAACTTGTTGAATTATTCAATTACCAATTTAAATGTTACCAAAGTTGATGTTAATGAGCAAAATGAACAGGCCGTAGGATTTTACAAGTATTGCGGATTTGAAGTAATTGATCGTTCTGAATTGGACTCCACAGGAAAACCTTATCCAATATTACACATGGAATTGAAAAAATAAAACTAGTGGTATTAGTTATCTTTAAGTAACAAAGAAAAAGAACTTTATTACTTTTCCAAATAAACGAAAGTAAGCACAGAATAAATTACTAATAATGAAAAGGGAAATATTTTTTATTTTAATTTTATTTACACTTAATATATCTGGACAAACTAAAGAAACTGAAAATTTAATCAATCAAATTGCAAATGACTTAGTTCCTGATGATTTTGATTATTATTATATAAATCCTGTTAGTTTAAAAGAACAAATAAACGATTCACTCCAATATTTTCATCTATTAAAACTGAAATTGGTTGACAAAGAATTCCCCATCGATTTAGCCTATACACCCTATCACGAAACAACAAATTGGAAAGAATACAATTTAAAAAATGTAAAATTTCCGTCTGATGAATATCATAATAAATCCTCTCCACCTAATTCATTAGAAGTGAAATTTATACGCTATAATATTCCAGAAAAAACTTATGATAGTTTAGTTGCCATTAAAACACCTCATACCTTACTAGTCAAAAAAAAATGGTACTGGAATAAAAATAAGATCTGGACAAATAATAACTTTAGAACTGAACTAAACAAGGCTTGGGAAAAAGACAAAAAAATAAATATTGAAGAAAAAGTATATTTTAATTTTTCGAAACCACTTTTTTCTAAAGACAAAAAATACGCTAGAGTTTCTGTTAAAGTGATTAAACGCTGTAATGGATATGGTTTCACGGCCATTTATGCAATGATTAAAGGAAAATGGAAAAATTTAATTGAATACAATGAAACTAAAATAAATTCCTTTTCTACACACAGAAAATGTGAAGAGATAATGATAACAATAAGAAATTAATCTTATCTATGGTATTTCTACGCCAAAATGAAGGAACTTCCTTCCTTTTATTACGAAAAAAAATCACATCAATAAATTGTAGTTTATTCAGAAAAGACTATATAAAATGACAAAAAATGCGTTTATAAAATCCGTTACAAATTTGCTTATAAATCATACCAGAGTTTTAGTATTATTACGAATTCCAAATTCAGGAAACAATAGACATTATTTCTTTATTGAAAACTTAAATGATTTAACAGACCTCATAAATGAGTGCAATACAAGTGACTCAATAACAGTATTTAAATCAGTCAAAGAGTTTAAAAGTGGATTAATTACTAAAGACTTTATCAAAGGAATAGTAAAATCTAAAAACCAAGACAAATTTAATCCTGAATTACTGATTGTAAATAGTAACTATGTAGAATATAAAACAAATAAAAATACTGAATGGGATGTTGCGGAAAATTCAAAAGAACTTGAAGAGATTTTGAGAGATAATCTAGGAACTAAAACAACTATAATATCAGAACCAGATTTCTCCGATGAATCAAATACATTTCATTTATATGTTCCAAATAAATTAGGATTAAGTAAACCTGGAGGATCGTATTAAAACAAACTAACTCTAACACGACGAATAATTAGTTTAGTTTGTCACTAAACTTAGGAACCTTGGAGAAAATTCAATCTTATTAATTATCTTCCCATAGCATAGGAAAAGAACACTTCCTCTAACCCAATTGATAAAACAACAGTTTGCTAACAAGCCCGAAAATGAATCTCTTTAGAAAAAATAGAAATAAAAACTGGTTAATAAAGTTATTCAAAATAACCGATAATAAAACTGCGCAATTGTTTGATATGCAAAAGTGTTCAAAGAAAAAATGACTTTCAACTAAAATTAATTTTTATAGAAAATTGAAACCTATAACCTTTAAACAACAGCTTCACAAATACGCTCGGTATCATTAAATAAATCTGCTATGAAAATAAACTTATCATCAATTACAACATCAAAAGAATATTTCCAATATGTATGTAATTTAATTGGAGAACACTATAAATCAAGGGGATTTAAATATTCATCATCTAGACCAAAAATTTCTTATACAAGTGAAGATATTAAATTAGAAATTTCATTTTGGTCAAGTAGATCAAATGAATTTGGTGAATATATTAATCTAGAAATTATTCCTCGTTTTTTCTCGATTAAACTTAAAAATGTAAAAAAAGGATATTTATTTAGTAATACTTCGATATTATTAAAAAAATACAGCGATGATAAATCAAGAATAAGAGTTATTCACATATATGGAGAAACAATTGAACAGAAGGATGAATATTCGCGAGAATCAGTAATTAAAGAGAATAATCATTGTAATATAAACTATTTTACAGAAACAAAATTTAACAAAATCATAGATTTCATAGACAGTAAAATTATTTATTGGATTGAGAGAATAAAATCAGAAGAAGGAATTTTAGAATTGACTGAAAATATTCCTGATTCAGTATCATATTACCTAAAAGAGAGTCCTAACTTTATAAATTATTGTGAAATTAACTTTCCAGACATTAACATTAAACAAAGATTAGGAATAGCAAAAGATAATCAATAAGTTAGCCAACAAATTCCGAAATTTAATAAGCTAACAGACTTCTTTATTAAGTATAATCTTTTTAATTATCTTTCGGTAACATCTAAAAATAACTAAACAACCTTTTCCGAAAAAAATCATAAACAAATAGACAAGCATAAATTAAAAACAAGCTATGGGAATTTTTGACATTTTTAAGAAAAAACCAAAATTTATTGATGGTTTATTTGGAGAATTAAACTATACAACCTTCCAAAATTCTTCTAAAAATTTTTACGACGGACAAGTAATTTTTCAGGAAACACTTATAGGAATTAATATTGATGCTGATGAAAATGGGCCTACTAAAGAACAAAAAGAATTCTTCGAAAAGTTGAATAAAGAGTATAATGAAATCAAAGAAAACATAATCTTACCATTTTTAAGAAATGAACTGGAAGATAATCTTGAAGATGCGGGACTAAATAACTTTGATGATCAATTTGAATTTGACGGAATTTCAATTGGACGGATTAATAATGAAAAAACAAATTGGTCAATTTCTTTTGAATCAAAACCAATGAGACACTATGTTTCGATTGACTTTGAAGGAATGACTCCTAAACACATGACAATTGACGGTTAAAACAAACTAACTCTAACAAGGTGGATAATTAATTTAGGTTGTCACTAAAATAAACTTCCTATCGTTTCAAACTCTTTTTTAAATGAAACTGTAACCTTTAGTTCGTTAATCCAGTCAAACTGAAAATTACTAACACTAAATTGCTACACGATGAAATTTTCAGATTCACTTAAATATTTTGGAATACTAATTATTGCAACGTTTCTAACCTTTTTCTTTCATGAAATGAGTCATTGGATTGCCTATGAATTATTAGGATATGAAGCTGGTTTCACACTAAACGGTGCATCTGTTAAAGACTCTGCAATTAAACTTTCTAAACTTCATCGAATGATTACTAGTGCAGCTGGACCATTATTTACAATCATTCAAGCAATTATAGTTTACTTGATTTTGAAAAAGAATAAAAACATCTTCCTCTACCCTTTTCTATTTCTTCCTTTTATTATGAGATTAGGAGCAGCTTGGGCCAATCGATTTCAACCCAACGATGAAGGAAGAATTAGTTTAGATTTAGGCTTAAATCTTTATTTTATTTCATTTATTGTAGTTTTACTCTTATTCTTTTTAGTAGCAAAAATTTCTAAGAAGAATAAAATATCTATTCTTTTTAATAGTATAACATTTATAATTTCTATTCTACTTCTTTTCGCGCTTGTGTTTATTGATTCAAAGTATAAAATACGATTTGTATAAAACTAAATCGTGAAATCCCAAGAAGAGTTATTCTTCCAAACTTTTGAGTAACTTTACAGTAAAAGTTGGGAAATAACACATTGCTGTAATGAATAAACTTAAGTTCTGTATTTCATTAAGAGAAAAGGATTATCAAAAAACGAAATAGTTAAAGAATTAATAAAACATGGATTCGAAGAATCTGAACTGGATTATTATTTAAAAAAGTCTAACGAAATTTATTTAAATCAGTTATTAAATAACAAGCCTACTGTTGTTAAGAAAAAAGCTAGCCGAACATTTAAATCATTTATCTTAATCGCAAGTTTAGTCCTACTCATTAGTATGCTTATGGGGTATGCTACAATTGGACTAATAGGTCTCTTTCTCTTTTGGAGTTTAATAAAATTTAGTTCATCTCGTTAAAAAATCACTTTAATAACACCTAATTGAAAAAGTCAATATATTATCATCCAAAAAGATCTGCGATTCTAATTCTTCTTCTTTTTATTAGTGGAATGCTAATCGGGAAATTCACTCAAAGATTCCGATTCTCTGAGTATAGATGGATCTATCAATTTGGTAGTCTTTTGAACATTTTAGTTACAACTGGTTCTCTTTTATGGTCATTAATTCACCCTTTAATGATTTGGTCTGAAAATAAAAAGATTGGAAAAAGCATTTATTATGGATGATAATTGGAATGGGTCCTTTTCTTTATTTAGTAATTGCTTTAAACTTTTGAGTAACTTTACGGTAAACAAATCACTACATATGAAAAAGTTCAGACTAACATATTATTTATTCCTTATTTCCTTAACTTTATTTTGTTCTTGTGAAACAAATATTTTTGGAGAATCAGAATATCATAAATTCTCTAACCTAGACTATCAATATATTCCTGAAGTATATAAACAAACAGATAAAATAATTGAGTTTATAAATCAAAACAACGAAACTGTACAACTTAAAAACTTCTCTTACAGAATAGTTAAAGAATCTTACGGTGGACTTCTTTCTGAAGGAGAAAGTTTTTATTATGATAAATTATGGATTCAGTTAATTCTTGTTGATGCCTATTCTAATTGTCAGAATCTCGATATCAGTATTTCCAAATCTGAAAAAGGTGATCTCTTCCATAGAGTTACTATACCCAAATTTACAGGCACTTCCTGTGGCGGAACTGTTTTTCAATTTAGATCTCCTGAAACTACAGAATATTCTAAAGTGGATATGACTATTAATAACCAAGTTTACAATGATGTATTAGTACTAGAATCTTCAGGAAACATAAACAATTATTTTAGTATGTACAAAAACTCTACAATACATAAAATTTATTATGATTTGAAATATGGTGTAATTGGATTCGATGATACAACGAATAACTTAGAGTTTAGAATTAAAAACTAAAGCCTTAAAAAACATAACGAATTATTCGAAACAAACTAATTAAAATTGAAATACATAATAACATATCTATTTGTTGTACTACTCTTTCCATTGCTTTCTTTTGGTCAGACTCATAAAATTGATTCGATAATAGAATCAAAGCTTACTTATACTTCTGAAAAACCAGTTCACAACATTTTAATTCAAATTCAAAATACTAGAGGTACAAAAAGTTTTCATAAAGGAATAAATCATAAAGGAAAGGATTCAATTTTAGTTTCAGGGCAAGAACAATTCAAAGCTGCAAGTAGCACAAAACTTTTTGTCGCTACAATTATTCTTCAGCTTATGGAAGAAGGAAAATTGAATTTAAATGACAAAGCATCTAAATTTTTAAAAAATATAGCTTTTCTCAATTTTGAAAATTTTCACCTTTACAATAAACAGAAATTTTCTAGCCAAATAACTATTGAGCAATTACTATCGCATCGTTCAGGATTGGCAGATATTTTTAACGATAAAGAAGAAGATTTTTTTGGCATATTACTACAGAATCCCAAAAAGACCTACTCACCAAAATCCATTGTAGAACTTTACTTTAAATTCAAATTAAATCAATCAGCTCATTTTAAGCCCAATGAAGGATGGCACTATTCTGATATGAATTATCTTTTACTAGGATTAATTATTGAACAAATTGAGCAAAATTCTTTGGCAGAAAGTATTCGATCTCGAATATTAGAGCCTCTTGAAATGAATGAAACCTATTTTGAATTTTATGAAAAGCCAACCTCAAAAAACAACTTGATTCATCAATATGTAGGCAATTTAAATTTCTCAGAAATAAATACTTCTTTTGATTGGTCTGGTGGTGGATTGGTTTCTTCTAATAAAGACTTAATCACTTTTATAACATCACTCTTCGACTTAAAATTAATTAGCAAGAATAGTTTACAGAAAATGACTGATGTTCAATATACAAAAGAACATGAATACAGATATGGCTTAGGAATGTATGAATCAAAATACAATGGAAAAACTTACTATGGTCACTATGGGTTTTATGGAACTTATGTTGGGTATTGTCCAGAAACTAAAACCGCAATTTCATATTCTATAAATCAAGCTTTAGCCGATTTCAACAGACATACTTTTGTTAGTGGAATTCTTAAACTTATAGAATAAGTAGAACAGTATGAAAATTAAAAATTTCAATCATATAATTTCTGCAACAGACTTTGATATAATTCATGAGGAAAGAACTCTAATTTATCAAGTTTTAGCTCAATCCTCAGAGGTAATTATTGAACATAATGAAACTATTACTAGGATTAAGTTTTTAACTACAAAAGGAAATGAAATTCAGGAAGATGATTTTTTATTAATTCCTGAAACCAATGTTTTATTCTATCGAGCTATTATTGAATGGTGCGCTTTTGATTTAAAGAGAAAAATAATTATAAGAAGAGAAAATGCTACGCAATTACCATTTATTGAAAGAATCGGTAATACTGTGATCATCCATGATGAACTATACGCGGAATCAACGGATTTAAAAGCCAATCTAATTGATAAAGTCCCAATTGATCCTCCCACAGAATCTGTTGAATATGAAGATCGCATTGAATTTGACAGTCCTGTATTTGGTAAACAGACATTAAAACTATCTCCTAATAACAATACTTAGAAACAAAATGAACATAAAAAATACATTTATAATTGTCTTAATTCTAACTCTATTTTCTTGCTCAAAATTAACGAAAGAAAATTCTAAATTTATTTATTCCAAAGGAGAACATAGTATAGAATTAAAGATCCTAAATGGAAACAATCATTTGACTTTTGATACTCCATTAAGAGCTGATTTTGAATGGAAAAACATCAATCCAAAAACTGGTTCTATTTATGGAGCAGGAATAAGAATACTTGGAACTGAAAATGGAGTTACTAAAACTGAAATAAATATTCCAAGTAAATATTTTCAATTGGATACTTTAAATATAAAGTTACTTTTCGAAATCAAAGGAGAGAAAACCACTACTGAATTTAATATTCCAATTAAATACAAACAGGAATAACTCGGTTAAAATTAATTCCAGATTTATTTAAAAAAGATATTTCACTAATTTTAACTTCTAAGAAACAATCTCAAATGGAAGAAATCAGAAAGTTTATAGAACACATTACTCCATTGAGCACTTGTGATTGGGAGTTTTTCTCTTCTAAATTGCAAAGAATAGAGCTTAAAAAAAATACTCCTTTATTAAAGTTCGGTGAAATTGAACGTCATATGTATTTTATCTCGAAAGGAATTGTGAGATATTATATTCCACTAGAAGAAACTGATTTAACTTTTGGTTTTTTATTCGAAAATGAATTTGTTACTGGGTATGATTCATTTTTAACTCAAACTCCTTCTGAATATCAAATTGAAACCTTAACCAATAGTGTCTTTTGGAAAATATCGCTTCAAGATTTAGAGACTGTATATCAAAAAACCAACAGTGGAAATATCATCGGACGAAAAATGGCCGAGAAGATGTTTTTAATTAAATCGAAAAGAGAACTTGCACTTTTAAGCAAAACTGCCGAAGAACGTTATCTTGATTTATTCAAAGATCGTCCAAAACTTATTAAAGAAATTCCATTAAAATATATCGCATCCTACATTGGTGTTACTCCACAAGCATTAAGCAGAATAAGAAAGCGAATTACTTAACTTGGGTTCATTGTTTTAAATCATATGTTTTATGAATTTTACCTCTTAGTAATTCAGCAACATATGAAACCACTAATTATTTTATTATTCAGTTTTACAATTTCCATTGTAGCCATTAAAGTATTCAAAAAAGAATATAATATTGCGTTATCTGCAAGAATTGCGATGGCAATAATGCTTACATTCACAGCTATCGGACATTTTATGTTCACCAAAGGAATGGCTATGATGATTCCTAAATTTCTTCCGTTTAAAGAAAGTATTGTTTATTTCACGGGAATATTTGAAATCTTACTAGCAATTGGACTTTTAATTCCACGATTTACATATGTATCAGGTTGGGCATTGCTCATTTTTCTTGTATTAATGTTGCCTGCGAATATTTATGGAGCCATACATAATGTCAACTTTCAAAAAGGAACTTTTGATGGTAATGGACTTTCCTACCTATGGTTTAGAGTTCCATTACAAGTTGTATTCATTATTTGGACGTACTTCTCTTCCATCCGTTTCTAATCTCTAAGTAATACTTATAACCGATAATTATCCTCGATATGTTATCGGTTATTTTTATTCCTTTCCAATCCCTTTTCCTCTACTCCTTTTTACATTTTGAATAAAGTTCCTAGATTTAATAAACCAACTATTTTCTTTACCTTCATAGGCCTGAAAACCATTGTAAATTTATTTTAACTTCCTTTAATGGAGAACTCAAAAAAACAAAATGATTAAAACATTTAAACTACACAAGATTACAAAGGTAATTAGCCTCACTTTTGTATTTCTAACTTTGATCTCTACTGGTTATGCACAAAAAAACAAAAAATCAGAGAGCAAGAAAAAACAGGACAAAAGTTCTATTTATAATGGCTTAAAATTTAGAAGTATTGGTCCTGCTTTAATGTCTGGTAGAATTGCAGACATTGTAATTCACCCAGATAACGAAAACGTATGGTATGTAGCTGTTGGTTCTGGTGGAGTTTGGAAAACTGAAAACGCTGGAACAACTTGGAACTCTATTTTTGATGGTCAAGTAAGTTATTCTATCGGTTGTCTTACTCTTGATCCTCAAAACCCAGAAATTGTTTGGGTTGGAACTGGAGAAAACAACGGTGGAAGACATATTGGATATGGTGATGGAATTTATAAAAGCGAAGATGGAGGAAAGTCATGGAAAAACATGGGACTCAAAAAATCTGAACACTTATCAAAAATTATTATCCACCCAAAGAACTCAAACATAATGTGGGTTGCTTCTCAAGGACCACTTTGGAGTAAAGGTGGTGAACGTGGAGTTTACAAATCTTTAGATGGTGGAAAAACTTGGAATCGTACTCTTGGAGATGCTGAATGGGTAGGTGCTACAGATTTACTTATCGATCCTAGAAATCCAGATGTATTATATGCTGCAACTTGGCAACGTCAACGTACAGTTGCGGGTTATTTAGGTGGTGGACCTGGAACTGCAATTCATAAATCAATTGATGGTGGTACAACTTGGACAAAATTAAGTAAAGGTTTACCTGGAAGTAATATGGGGAAAATTGGTTTAGCTATTTCTCCTCAACAACCTGACGTGATTTATGCTGCTATTGAGTTAGACAGAAGAACAGGTGGAGTATATAAAAGTGAAAACAAAGGTGGATCATGGAAAAAAATGAGTGATGCTGTTTCTGGTGGTACTGGTCCGCATTACTACCAAGAATTATATGCTTCTCCTCATAAATTTGATCATTTATATTTAGCAAACAACTACATGTTAGAATCTTTTGATGGTGGAAAAACTTTCACGCAAATGAATGAATCAGAAAAACATGTTGACAATCACGCAGTAGCTTTTAAAAAAGATGATCCTAATTATATTTTAGTTGGATGTGATGGTGGTTTATATGAGAGTTTTGACCGAACTAAAAATTGGAAATTCATTGATAATTTACCAATTACTCAATTCTATAAAATTGCAGTTGATGATGCTGAACCATTCTATTATGTGTATGGTGGAACTCAAGATAACAGTACTCAAGGAGCTCCTTCAAGAACAGATAATGTTCATGGAATTCGTAACTCAGATTGGTTTATTGTATTAGGTGGAGATGGTCATCAGCCAGCTACAGAACCAGGAAACCCTAATATTATGTATGCACAATGGCAACAAGGAAACTTGAATCGTCATGATAGATTAACTGGTGAAAACGTATACATTAAACCTCAACCTGAATTAGGAGAAAAATCAGAACGTTACAATTGGGATGCACCAATTTTAGTTAGTCCTCATAATCCAAAACGAATTTATCATGCTTCTCAACGTGTTTGGAAATCAGACGATCGAGGAGATTCTTGGCAAGTTATTTCTCCTGATTTAACGAATAATATTGAGCGTATTCAAACTCCTTTTTATGGTACAAAACAAAAATGGGATAATGCTTGGGATATTTATGCAATGTCAAGTTATAGTACAATCACTTCATTATCGGAATCACCGCAACAAGAAGGATTAATTTATGCTGGAACTGATGATGGAATTATTCAGGTAACAGAAAACGGAGGAAACTCTTGGAGAAAAGTAGATTTCTCTAAAATTAAAGGATTACCAGAAACTGCTTTTGTAAATGATATTAAAGCTGACGCATTTGATGCAAATGTTGTTTATGCTGTTTTTGACAATCATAAATTTGGTGATTATCAACCATATTTATTCAAAAGTTCAGATAAAGGAAGAACTTGGAAAAGTATTGCAAACAATCTTCCTGATCGCACTTTAGTATGGAGAATTGTTCAAGATCATGTAAATCGTAATTTAATGTTCTTAGGAACTGAATACGGAGTATATTTTACTATTGATAGTGGTGCAAACTGGATGAAATTAAAATCAGGATTACCAAATATTT
This sequence comes from Tenacibaculum sp. 190524A05c, assembly GCF_964036595.1. Lineage (NCBI taxonomy): Bacteria > Pseudomonadati > Bacteroidota > Flavobacteriia > Flavobacteriales > Flavobacteriaceae > Tenacibaculum > Tenacibaculum platacis. Next base: position 1,694,345 of record NZ_OZ038523.1, read on the forward strand.
CTGTTCGTGATTTAGCAATTCAAAAGAGAGAAAACGATTTAATTGCTGGAACTTTCGGTAGAGGGATTTTCATTTTAGACGATTATTCATCTTTACGAACTATTAATCCAGATCAAGAAGCTCAATTATTTCAACCAAGAGATGGTAAATGGTATATGGAACGTAATACCTTAGGAAGAGGGAGAAAAGCTTCTCAAGGAGATAATTTCTTCGTTGCAGATAATCCTCCTTTTGGTGTAGAATTCACCTATTATGTTAAGAATAACTACAAATCAAGAGCAGCTCAACGTGCAGCAGCAGAAAAAAAGGCTTCAAAAAATAAAGGAATTGTAGGAGTTCCAGAATGGTCTGTATTAGAAGAGGAGAAAAAAGAGTTGAAACCAAAATTATGGTTATTCATTTACGATAATGGAAATAACATCGTAAAAAGAATCAGTGTTAAAAATGCTAAAGGAACAGGTAGAGTAAGTTGGGATCTTTCAACTGATCCTATGTATACCATTTCAGCCAACAACTACAAAAGAGGTGGACGTGGATATATGGTAAAACCTGGAAGTTACACTGCGCAACTTTTCAAACAGATTGATGGTAAATATTCAAGTATGGGAGAAAAAGTTACGTTTAATGTTAAGTCTACCACTAAAGGTGCGTTGAATGGAAATACTCCAGAAAAAGTTGTAGAACATTGGAAAACAATGTCTGACTTATCTACAAAAGTTAGCGATTTAGGAACCTCTGTTGGAGACACTAAAAACAACATCAACGTAATGCTTAAAGCTTACGATAGAGCGCAAAAAACAGATGAGAATCTTCATGCTGAGTTATTGAAATTACGTAATCAAATTTTAGATTTAGAACAACAATTTGGAGGAAGTAAAGTTCGTAGTGAAGTTGGTGAAAAGAATGAATATCCGACTATCTGGGATTATATGTGGCCTGCAAGTGCAAGATCTTCTTACGGACCTACAAAAGCTCATTTGAAATATATGAGTAATGCCCAAAAATTATATAATAAAATGTCTACAGATCTAAAGTTAATTAAAAGTGCTTTAACTCCTCTGGAAAGTCAATTAGAACGAATTGGTGCTCCAAAAGTGAAAAAATAATTTATATAACAGATATAAAGCCCAAACTATTTAATTTAGTTTGGGCTTTTTTTATAAAATCATAATAATGGAATTCCAAGAATGCAACTTGAATATAAGGTATGACTTGCCTAAAGAGATTTGGGATATAGTTCCTTTAGTTTACGAAAAAATGGATGGTTGGATCGGATATGGTAAAGATGGTTACGGAGAAGATGGATTACCTTATTGGTTTAGTTTTGATGAGAATGAAAAGTCAATTTTCGCATCAATTGAACCGAGTGGACTTCATCTTATGGCTAACATGGAATTAGATGAATGGGTTGAATGGAAAACTGAATTCAAAAAATGTGCTACAGAAATTCTTGGTTTTAAAGTTGGAGAGTTTGAAAACGGTGAAGTCAGCACTGAAACAGAATGAATTAAACAAAATAATTCAAAAAACTAATGAAACTTAAACTAGACAGTAAGGAAGTAACAAAGCTTATAAACAACATAATTCGTCCTGTTTTAATTGAAAACGGTTTTAAAAATTATACTGGTCGAAAATATTGGAGGTATAGCTTAGAAAAAATTGATGTGATAAGTTTTCAATCATTTAACTCCTATAATGCAGAAGTCTTAGGCTGCACTACATATTCATTTGCTGTTAATCTAGCATCTTTTTTAAACTATATTCCTTCCGATACTCCATTTAAAGAAAAAAATGGACTCAAAAGACCGGATGAATCTCAAGGGTATTTTCGAAGAAGTATTAAAAAATCAATTGAGCAAAAGGAATTTCCGAGAGAAAACATTTGGTTAATTGATGAAAAAGGAAAATATTTAATTGATGCAATTAATGATTGTAAGAACCAAATTGAAAATACAGCTTTCACTTGGTTTAGTAAATTTGAAGTAAAGCAGGAAGTACTAAGAATTCTAAAAGAGGACCATAATGATATGAATGAAACTTGGGGATTTGGAAATATTGACAGTCCAAATCGAAATAAACTTATTGCTTACACAGCTGCCTCTTTAGGTGAAACAAAACTTACTATTGAAAAATTCGAAAAACTTAAACAGTATTATAAAAAGGAATATGATCAATTTAAATACAAATATTATCTCGATAAAATAAAGGAAATTAATAATGAAATTTCTAGATTAAAATTAATTTAAAAATTAAAATTTAAAACTACATCTCTTTACACATGAAAAACTATATTTTACTTTTTCTATTGATAAATACTCTTTTGTGTTCTTGTCAGAATCCTTTGAAACCAGATACTAAGTTTTTACCGCAGTTACCTCAAAAAGAAAATTCTAATCAACAGTACGATGTAAGCAAAGCACTTAAAATTTATGTAAATAAAAATAGTAAGCTTTCCGTGAATGAAAAACAACAAAGTTTTGAAGAGTTGAAAAAAAGTGTCAGAAAGTATGTTACCGAAAATAAATCGGAATCAGTAATTACGATTTCAAATCACCCAGCTGCTGACTATGAAACTTATGTTACGATTCAAAACATACTTAGAGAAGAAATTAATTCTCTAAGAACAAAATATGTTCAGGAAAAGTATGAGATTCCATTAGATAAATTAACTCCCGAGCAACTAGAAGAAGTTAAGTTGATGTACCCAATCAACATTATAGATTTAGAATAATCATACTTTCAATAAATAACAACTTAGTAAACAAATAATTTCAACTTATTTCTATAATTAAATCATGAAAAAAAGTATAAGAATCATTTTCGTATTAGTGTTCATCGTAATTCTTAGTAATTGTAACGAGGCTAAAAAGGAATTACAAATTTTAACAAACATTGAGGATGCTCGTAAATTTGTATCGGAATCCTTCAATGAAAAAGAAGAGACATTACTAATATCTGATAAACTTAATGATGGTTTAGGATTAAACATGGCTATTATTGGTGATGGAATATTAAAAAAAGGATACATGCCTGATGGATTTATACAAAAAGAAGGATATAGAATTTATAAATACAAAAAGGAATAAATACACATAAAATGTGGGATTTCGATATTATAGAAATCAACGAACAATACGCAACTTAAAGCTTAATAACTAAATGATTACAATCTCCAAAGACTTTAATAAAAATCTAATATTTCTAATTTTAGGTAAAAGTCTATTAGTTTATGCTATAACTCTTTTGAGTTTCTATGAATTGATCTTTTTTGAACTACAGAACGGTTTTCTAAATTTAGTAGTCAATATTTTAATTCCATTCATTCTTTTAAAAATTATCAATAAAAAGAATCTGCAATTTTCACTGATTTATTTCATTGTAACTGGTTTTATTATTTCTTTTCTCTCAAGTTTTTTTCGTGTTTTTTTATTCAACAAGTTTGCAACATCTTTTATTTATTACATTTTAAATCAAGAAAGTTCTAAGCGGATAATTGATACAATGACAATGAGTGAAAGATTCTACGAAGTAATAAAATTTAGTGTTGTTGGAACTTTATTTTTTGTAGTAATTGGTATAATTATAAAACTTATTAAACAAAAATAAACGATACGTTTTGCGTAAATGAATATGAATACAAAACCAAAAAGTATCTAACTTACGAAAATCTGTATAAGAAAATACCTCAACCTCTATCCGACCTTTGTCTCGTTCTTTTAATCATTAAAAAATTAGACAAACATGAAAACGAATCAATTTGGTAAAAAAGGTTGGACTCCCGATAGAATTGGTAACTTAAAAGGTAAAACTTTTGTTATTACTGGAACAACAAGTGGTACTGGTTTTGAAGCTTCTAAAATATTATTATCCAAAGGTGGGAAAGTAGTAATGCTGAATCGCAATGCTAAAAAATCTATCCATACAATTTCCGCTTTAAAACGGGAGTTAGGAGACACCATAGATGTAACTGCCATTCAAATGGATTTATCGGAACAAGCATCTGTAAAACAAGCAGCAGAAATTGTAAATAAATCTATTTCCAGAATAGATGCCTTAATTTGTAATGCCGCAATAGCTCAGGTTCCTGAAAGAAAACTTACAAATGATGGTTGGGAAAGTCAAATGGGGGTAAATTATTATGGGCATTTCACTTTGCAAGCCTTATTGTTTCCGTTGATTGAAAAATCAAAAGGTCGAATTGTTACTGTGGGTAGTATGGGTTACAATATGGGAATTAAAACCATTAAGTTTAATGATTTAGATTGGGATAACGATTATACTCCAAACAACGCCTACAGTCAAAGTAAACTAGCTCAAATAATGTCTATTTATGAATTACAAAATCGATTAGAAAAAGCTGGTAATACAAATGTAAAAGCATATGCTTGTCACCCTGGAGCTTCTAGAACTTCTTTAATAAAAACTAGTGGAAGTTTATTCATGAGATTCATGTTCTTTGTAATGAAACCATTAACGCAATCCGCAGAAAGAGGAGCTTATCCTCAATTAATGTGTGCAATCGAAGAAAATTTAAATCAAAAAGAATTTTACGGTCCAACTGGAAGAAGTAATTGGGTTGGTCCTGTTGGTCCACATAAAATCGAACCACATGCAAAAGATGAAGTTGTATCAAAAAAACTTTGGGATTTATCTGAAATAGAAACTGGAGTAAAATGGAATTTTTAAATTAGTAGTATGCAACATTTTAAAACATTGTCCTCTTATTTTAATTATTTGGGTTTACCTCGTCCAGAACATCCAATGTTCAGCGTATTTAATTCAAAAGGAGAAGATTATTTACCTTGCCCGAGAGAAAGTTCTCCTCCAATTACTAATGATTGCTATACTATAAGTTTTAAAAAATTTATTGAAGGTGATTTAAACTATGGACGAACAAAATATGATTTCACAAACGGTGTACTTTTCTTTATTGCTCCAAGGCAAGTTTTACAATGGGATAGCAGTGCTGTTTTTGAACAAAAGGGATTTTCATTAAACTTTCATGAGGATTTTTTAAAGGGAACTGAGTTGGCTCAAAGAATTAAGAAATATGGATTCTTTTCATATTCAACTAATGAAGCTCTTCATCTCTCTCCAAGAGAAGAAAAACAATTGGAATCTATTATAGATAATATAGAAATTGAATATCAAAATAATCAAGATGCCTTTAGCAAAGAAATAATTATTTCTCAATTAGATACTTTATTAAAATATGCCAATCGTTTTTACGAACGTCAATTTATAAACAGGAAAGAACTTTCTAATGATTTACTAGAACAATTCAAAATTTATCTATCAGACTATTTTGAATCAGGACAATTGGAAGAGAATGGAATTCCGAGCATAGAGCAAATTGCGAATCAAATGTCGGTTTCAAAGCGGTATTTAAGTGATACTTTAAAAAAAGAAACTGGAAAAACGACTACCGAACATTTACAATTACATTTAATTGATGTTGCCAAAAATAATTTGTTGCAACCCAACAAAACCATATCTCAAGTTGCCTACGAATTAGGTTTTGAATATCCTCCATATTTTTCACGATTGTTTAAAAAGAAGGAAGGTATCAGCCCGAAAGAATATAGAAAAAAATATAAACTGAATTAAAAATGGATATTTTAAAACTAGCCACAGAATGGGCAAAAGCCGAAGTTTTCTCAACTAAGTTTTTTATATATTTCGCAATACTTTTTCTTATTGCAAGTATTGGTTTTTGGCAATTAGGTAAATCTGAAATTGCAAGAGCTTATATCATTCCTACTTTAGTTGCTGGTATCCTACTGTTAACTATTGGGCTTGGTCTATTTTTTACAAACAAAGCTCGAATTACAAACTTCGAAACGGCTTACAAAGAAGATGCTTCATTATTCATAAATTCTGAAATCAAAAGAGCTGAAGCTACTTTAAAAGAATACAACACTGTTGTTTTTAAAGCTATTCCAATTATAATAATAATTTGTGCTTTATTAATTATTTTCATGAATACTCCAACATGGAGAGCAATTAGTATAACAACTATTACCATGTTGATTGTAATTCTTCTCATTGATGGAACTGCACATTCACGAATTGACACGTATTATAAACAGTTGACAAAATTGAGTCAAGAACAGAAGTAATTATAACGAAAAGTTTGTCATAAAGTTGGTAGTTTGAATTTCCTTCAGGCTACCATTATCTATTTTAGATATTCACTTTTCAGCTTAATTTTAGATCAAAACTGTAACCTTAAAATCTACTTAATCGTCATACAATTCATATAAACTTAATTAAAAAATTAGCTTGAAAAAATTTCTTTATTTTCCAATTACCAAAATAATTTTAGGTATTGCAATTTGTCTTGGAGTACTTATCGGTGTGCAAAATTTTATAACGAAGCCTATAATTTATAGCTTAATTGATAGTAAAACAATTGGAGATACAATTGTAAATTATATTTCTGTGGCTGTACTACTGTCAACTTATTATTACTTATTTAAGTTTTATGAAAAAAGAGAAATAACGGAACTTTCTAAAAGAAGTATTTTGAAAGAATTAATAGGAGGATTCTTTCTCGGTTTTGCTATTTTATCTTTAGTCATTCTAATTTTATACCTATTAGGATATTATCAAATTCTAAGCTTTTCTGGATTTTCATATTTTCTCGCTCCATTATCATTTTTGGTAATTGCCGCATTACTTGAGGAAGTTTTATTTAGAATAATTTTATATAGAATTTTAGAGAACTGGTTAGGTACAATTCTTGCTTTAGGAATTATATCATTTATGTTTGAAATTCCTCATGTATTAAATCCTAATGTAACTTTTCTTTCAGTAGTTTTAGGTTTACTTTTTGGGTTTGCCCATGGAATAATGTATACATATTCAAAAAAAATCTGGTTGCCATTTGCTTTTCATTTAGGATGGAATTTTGCTCAACCTTTTTACAATTCTAATTTATCTGGAATTGATGATTTCAGTCCTGTTTTTGTTGCAAAATTTAATGGCCCAGAATTACTTACAGGTAGTATTTATGGCATTGAAGACTCAATTTTATCTATTCTTTTTTTACTAATTATTTGTGTTATTTTTCTTTATTTATCTATTAGAAATAATAAGATCATCCAATTAAAATCTAATAAAAACACCAACTACAACACTGACTGTCAAATTAATTAACAATTAAACCTTTCCTATTTGAAAAGGTCTAAAAAGCAAAACTCAAATGATGAACACAAAATTACTAGTTTACTTTTTAGCTTTAATTTCTTTGATTTCATGTAGCAAAGATGATGCGACAACAATCCCAACTGATTCCCCAGATCCGTTAGTAGAATTAGAATTTACAAATTCACCTATTAGTCTTCAAGGAGCAAATGCTTCCTTTTCTTCCGATATTGCTTATGACATCTACGATAATACTAAGTTTGATATTTTTTTACCAAATAGTGACACCTCAACAGGATTAGTCATATTTATTCATGGTGGTGGTTTTACAGGAAGTGATAAAACTTTTATTTACAACGAAACTTATGAAAATGAAATCGTTCGATTATTAAATAACAATATTGCCGTTGCTACTATTAACTATAGACTTATTGTAAACGGAGATACCGAAGGTGTCATTAAAAGTTTAAACGATTCGAAAAGAGCATTACAATACATTCGATACATTCATAAAGAATTAAATATTGATAAAGATAAAATCGTACTTTTTGGTTCATCCGCTGGAGCTTCAACAGCATTCTGGTTAGCTGCAAATGATGATTTCGCTGAACCTAATAATCCGGACGAAGTTCTGCAAGAAAGTACACGAGTTAAAGGTATTGCATTAAATGCAACTCAATCAAGTTTAGATATAGAGAAAAGGTGGTTAGGAGACGTATTTGTGGAATTCGGTTCTTCTTTAGATGATATCGTGAATACGTTCGGAGAATCAACAATCTTAAATTTTTACGGAATCAGTTCTATGGAAGAATATGATACTCCGGAAATTGAATTATATCGACAAAAAGTAGATATGTTATCCTTATTATCTTCTGATGATCCAGAAATTTGGGTGACAAATACTGGCGGACATAATGAAGAACCTACAACTACAAGTAGCTTTAACCATCATCCTTTTCATGCAAGAGAAATAAAAAAGTTTGCAGATGCAGTAGGAGTAGCAAATGTAACTACCTATGGTAATCCGATTTTATTTAGTAATGCTAACGATGAAGATTTTGTAGACTTTTTAATTCGAAAAATTAACGAGTAATTGCATTTGTATAATGGTTCCTTCGTGTTCTTAGTGGAAAGAATTATTAATGATAAATACAAAGTTTATTTATCTTTAAAATTCAACATGAGAAAATGAAGGAACTTTTTACTTACATAAATAACATCTCTCCGATTTCAGAAAATACTTTTCAAGAACTCGCACAACTTTTCAAACCCATTCAATTGAAAAAAAATGAGTTTTTTGTTAGAGATGGTGAATACGCCCAACATATAGGATTTTTAAAAAAAGGAATTGTGAGAGCTTTTTTCTTGAATCAAGAAGGAAAAGAATATACCAAACAATTCTTCATGGATTCTTCAATCATTGGAGCCTACACTTCTTTACTCACTAAAAAACCAAATAAAATTGCGCAACAAGCTTTAACAGACTGTGAAATTCTTATTGCTAATTTCAATGAAATAGAAGAACGCTACAGTAAGTTTCATGATTTAGAACGCTTAGGCAGAAAAATTGCCGAATATTATTTTTTAGAAAAAGAACAAAAAGAACTTGAAATGGCATTGTTAGATGCTGATAAAAGATATTTAATCTTAAGAGAGAAATTCCCAACTATAGAAACTATTATTCCTCAATATCATATTGCTTCATATTTAGGTATATCTCCTACACAATTAAGCAGAATTAGAAGAAAATTAAGTTCTTCATAATTTTATTTACAAATGTAAATGCAAGGATTTAAGAATGTGTGAAAATTTGTAAAAAACAAAATTCACACATAATGAATCGTATTTTACACTTTATTTCAATTGCTATTTTTTCCATTTTTCTTGGAAGTCAAATCACGGAAGGAATACTTTTAGTTCCCTATTGGAAATCTTTAACTACCTCCGCATTTTACCAATACTATTCTGACTTCGGACCAGGTATAGGTAGGTTCTATACTATACTCACAATTATTTCTGTACTTATAACCCTAAGTGTTTGTTGCTTTTGTGCAATTAAAAAATCTTCAGCTTTAAAATATGCTATACTCTCTACATTCTTTTCATTATTAGTCATCCTTCTTTTTTATGTGTATTTCAAAGAAATAAATCAACAGTTTTATCAAAGCGCATTTAATGAAAAACAATTACAGGTAGAACTAAACAATTGGTCGAACTGGCATTGGCTACGTGTATTTTTTGAAATTCTTTCTTTAGTATTCTTAATACTCACGTTCAAAACTCTAAATCACAAAACTGAAATAAATTAATCTTAAATCCTATGAAAATTATATTCACTTCATTCTTTCTATTGCTATCACTATATGTAAACGGACAATCCATTATTGGACAATGGGAAACCTATGATGATAAAACAAAAGAGAAAAAAGCAACGATTGAAATTTATGAAAGTAACAATCAGTACTTCGCTAAAATAATTGAGAGTTATGTTAGTGATAAAGACGCCATATGTTTCACTTGTAAAGGAAAACAGAAGAACAAACCTATTATTGGATTGGTAATTATTGAAAACTTAATACAAGATAAAAATGAATTTAAAGGTGGAACTATATTAGATCCAGAAAATGGAAAAACCTACAAATGTTATCTTAAATTAATGAGCATAAATAAGCTCAAAGTACGAGGATATTTAGGTGTATCTATTTTTGGAAGAACACAATATTGGACTAGGAAGAAATCAAAGTAACTGGATAATAATAAAATCCAAAGTTTAAGTATCTTTATAGTCTAACATCAACCAAACTAATGATCAGCTTCTTATTCTCTCAACGCAAGGTAAGCCAACAAAATTCTTATCTAAAAACACTAAAAATAGTTGTAATCTGTATCTTTTTATTTCCTGTAACTCATCAGGCTCAAAAAAGAAAAAAGAAAAACAACAAACCTGAAATTCAACTTACCGATTCTTTATTCCACGGATTAAAATGGAGAAATATTGGTCCTTTTAGAGGAGGACGAAGTGTTGCTTCTTCTGGAGTTATTGGACAGCCACTCACCTATTATATGGGTTCTACTGGTGGTGGAGTTTATAAAACAACAGATGCTGGAATTACTTGGAAAAATATTTCTGATAAATTCTTTAAAACAGGATCGGTTGGAGCAATTGCAGTTTCAGAAAGTGATACTAATATTGTACTTGTTGGAATGGGAGAACACGCTGCTCGTGGTGTTATGACATCTATGGGTAATGGAGTTTATAAATCCATGGATGCAGGAAAAACTTGGACTCATTTAGGACTAGAAAAAACCAGACATATTTCTGATGTAATTATTCATCCTAAGAATTCAGATATCATATATGTCGCTGCTCAAGGTGCTCAATATGCACCAACAGAAGAAAGAGGTATTTATAAAACAATTGATGGAGGAAAAACTTGGGAAAGAATTTTATATACAAATACTACAACAGGTGCGTCTTCTTTATCTATGGATATGACAAATCCAAGAATTTTATATGCGTCGATGTGGGAACACAGAAGATATCCTTGGATTATAGAATCTGGAGGAAAACATTCTGCTCTTTATAAATCAATTGATGCCGGTGAAACTTGGACCAAACTAGCTACTGGATTACCAAAAGAATTTGGAAAATCAGGAATTTCTGTTTCTCGAGCAAACCCAGAAAGAGTTTTTGCTGTTATCGAGGCGGAAGGAAAAAAAGGTGGAGTGTATCGATCAGATGATGGAGGAAAAAAATGGAGACAAGTAAATGGTAATCGCATTAATATTGCGAGATCTTGGTATTACATGGAAATCTTTGCTGATCCACAAAATGAAAATGTTGTCTATGTTTTAAATGCTCCAGTAATGAAATCTATTGACGGCGGAAAAACATTTTCAAATATTCCTGTTCCTCATGGAGACAATCATCATTTATGGATTAATCCTTATGATAATTCAAACCTCATCAATTCAAATGATGGTGGTGCAAATATTTCTTTCAACGGAGGAAAAAGTTGGAGTACACAGCAAAATCAATCTACAGCTCAATTCTATAGAGTAATTACAGATAATTTAGTTCCGTATAATGTATATGGTGGACAACAAGATAATTCTGCAATTGCCATTGCAAGTAGAACCAATGATGCTGGAATTGATTGGAAGGATTGGTATTCTGTTGCTGGTGGAGAAAGTGCATTTATTGCTTTTGATCCAGATAATCCTGAAACTGTTTATGGAGGAACGTATCAAGGAAATATTAGCAAATGGACAAAATCTTCTAGAGAACAAAAAGCCATTAAAGAATATCCAGAACTAGGATTAAGTATTGCTCCTAAAGATTCAAAATATAGATACAATTGGAATGCGCCAATTATTTCATCTCCACATAATAGAAAAACAATATACCATGGAGGAAATGTTGTTTTTAAAACTACTGATGGTGGAATCAATTGGACAACTGTGAGTCCGGATTTAACTAAAAATGAAAAAGACAAACACGGTCCAGGTGGTGGACCGTATACGAATGAAGCAGCTGGTGGAGAAAATTATAATACATTAACTGCTTTAGTTGAATCTCAACATGAAGAAGGTGTTTTATATGCTGGAAGTGATGACGGCCTTTTACATATTACAAGAAATGGAGGAGCCAATTGGGAAAATATTACTCCTAAAGAAATTAAGGACGGAATTATAAATAGCATTGATATCTCTGAACATAATCCCGCGGTTGCTTACGTAGTGGTAATGAGATACAAATCTTTAGATTTAAATTCTTATGTTTTTAAAACTAACAACTACGGAAAAACTTGGACTAAAATTGTAAATGGATTAGATGATCCGAATGGTTTTGTAAGAGTTGTTCGTGCTGATAAAAAGCGAAAAGGATTATTATATGCAGGAACCGAAACTGGTTTATATATTTCAAATGATGATGGAAAAAATTGGCAACGTCTACATTTGAATTTACCAATCGTTGCAATTAACGATCTTACCATTCAAGATAATGATTTAGTAGCAGCAACATCTGGTAGAGGGTTTTGGATTTTAGACGATTTAGGTGTATTACAAAATATGACGAAAGAAAAAAAATCAGTTGAAATTTTTAAACCAAAAGATAGTTACAGAATATTCGGAGGAGTTTCAAAAGCTGTTGGACAAGGACAGAATCCGAAAAGTGGAGTTACTTTCGATTATTATTTAAATCAAAATGCTGATACTTTAGATTTAAAGTTAGAAGTTTTACAAGACTCGAAAGTTATAAGAACATACACTAATAAAAAACCAAAAGGATTTAAATCTTGGCCAGGAGGACCATCGAAACCTCAAATATTACCTTCTAAAAAAGGATATAATAGATTTACTTGGGATTTTAATAGAGAAGCAATTCCAGCGATCGATAAAGTTTTTGTTTTTGGAGGACTTTCAGGTTCTAGTGTTGCTCCAGGAAACTATATCTTAAGATTGACTTTAGATGGAACAACTGTAGAAACTCAAGCTAAAATTTTACCAAATCCAGCCATCAAATCAACTCCCAAAGATTTTACAGAACAGCAAAATATGTTAGTGCAAATTGAAACTACTTTAAAGGACATGCATACATCTGTAAATCAAATGAGATCGGCGAAGTCACAATTAAATTCGTATAATAAATTATTGAAAGGAAATGATACTGCTAAAGAGCTTCTAAAAAAAGGAGATGAATTGAAAAAACGAATTAACACTTGGGAAGAAAATTTAATTCAAGAAAAACAAAAAACCTTTCAGGATGTGATTAATTTCAATAATAAATTGAATTCACAACTTATTCAACTTTCAAGTTATATTGATCAAGCAGATCCTAAAGTTACTCGTGGAGCTAAAGAACGATTTCAAGATTTAATGCAAGATTGGCAAGTATATAAAAATGAAAGAGATGCTATTATCAATACAGAAATGAAAGCATATAATGAGTTATACAAATCTTTAAATATTCCTGCTTTAATTTTAGACAAATAAGAAGCGATATTTAACTATGACTAAATCTAAGTATCAATCGCAGGTAAAAAGAGGAAAACTAGGATGTATCATAATTCCAACGATAGTCATTGGTGCAATAGTTTCTTTTTACATCATAATTGGAATTATGGTTGGTCACGGAGTGTCCGAAGCAGCAAAAAATATTGCTACAGTTCTTCGAGAAAAGAAAGATGAAAATTTAAAATTCTTAGAAGGAACTTACGAATTTGTTTGTGAGCATAATACTAATGTAATTGAGAATCATTATATCAAATTAAAAAACGATACAGGTACTTATTTCGGAACTAGTGATGATTTTGATGATGCTCGAGAAGGATATTTTGTTGGTTTTTTCAGGGCAAAAATGGATTCGCTCAAAATAAGCAGAACTAATATATCGTTTAGTTTATATGTAAACGATTCTATGTTTTTTGACAAACCTATTACTCCATTTAGCGTAAAAAATAATTATAGTAATTGGACAAATGGCATTGAATATAAGTGGCGTAAATATGAAGGTAAAATTAATGGAGATACTATTGAAATTGTAACTGATGGATTTGATAAAAGAAAATTTATCAAAAAATAAATACAAAACCTAAATTGTTATAGAAACAAATAAAATTTACTCTCGAATTGAAGACACAACTTTTTCTTTACTTGATATGGCAAGAAAATCTTGTTGGAACAAAATATCAACTCATACCGAATATATTCTAACTGAAATAAAAGACCCTTCACTTAATTTTAAAGAAGAAAACATATCACGTCTTAGAGAAAATCGTTTAAAACAACCTATGTCTTTAAAAAGAGTTAGTGAAACATTAGTTGAATTTTATAATGACATTTATGATATAAATTTATTTATTTACAAAAGTAAAAAACAACAAACCATAGTTGAAATTAGATACTATTTAAAAGCCTTACTAGATTCTGATTTTAGAAAAACTGTAGAAAAAAATAAACCAATGTTACATTGTAAAGTAGCTGTACCAATTTATGCACATGAGAGCTCAAGAAAGTTTGATGTTAATTGGGAATTGGGTGGAATAAGACATCAACTCAATTTATTTTTTTATAGGTTAAAGTATAAATGGAAATATCGTTTACTCGAATAAAACAAAATATATTTTAACTAATTTAAACTATTAAATAAATTCAATTTAAAAACTTATATGCCTCGCACGATTTTCGAAAATATGGTAATTCAAAAGTTTGTAGATAAAACTTCAATTGGGTTTTGTCAATATACTGCAATTCGCTTTTTTGAAATTCTGTTTATTGAAAAAGGAAATGGCAAACTAAATATTAACGGTCATAATATTACTTACGGAGATAATCAAATATTTGTTTTTATTCCAAACGATAAATACAACTTTGAAATTGAAACTCCTACTACAGTTACGGCAATTAAATTTTTAAATAATTTCTTTACTAACTTTTCTAGCGATGACGATGTTGTTCAACAAAAAGAATGGTTTAAAAAAATTGAAACTATTCTATATAGCACCAATAGAGTCAATAATATTAAATTGAGTTCTGAAACAGAACGTAATAGCTTATTAGCGTTATTCACAGTTATTTTTAATGAGTTTACTAATAATGAACTTAAAAATGAGTTGATTTTAAAGGCTACTCTTCAATCTATACTTCATATTATTTCTCGCAATGTAAATCACGAAGTATTGCAATCTGAATCCTCAAAAATTCAACAAATCATAAACTATATTCATTATAATATTCATAATGCTGCATTAATTTCAAATCAAGCTATTGCTTCAGAATTTAATATTTCTAAAAATTACATCGGCCAGTTTTTTAAAAAACAAATGGGAATGTCAATTAAAAAATACATTCTCAATCATAAATTAAAATTAGCTGAAACTCGTTTAAAATATACAGATTACACTCTTTCTGAAATTGCCTTAGAACTTGGTTTTACTGATAGTAGCCACCTCGACAAAACCTTTATTTCTTACAAAGGAGTAACAGCTAGCAATTACAAACTACAGTTAAAATAAGTAAAACTTCGTTTTTTACTAAATCATCATATTTTCTTACCAAACCTTCGCTTCAACCTTGAGGTAGTTTTGCATAGTAAAGTTTATCAAACATTTTATTATGAAAAATCCACAAGAGGTTTTCAATAGTCATATGAAAGCCGTTGAATCCTTAAATCCTTTGACAGTATTAGAAGATTATTCTGATGACGCGGAATTTATTACACCGGATCATACCTACAAAGGAAAAGAAGAAATTCTTTCTTTTTATAAAAATCTACTTCCAAATTTTGATGGATTTGAATTCAAAACTATCAAACAAGAAACACATAATGATCTTGTCTTTTTTGTTTGGTACGGACAAAACAAATTGATAAACGTTGAGTTTGCCACCGACACCTACATTATCAAAAACGGAAGGATTACTCAACACACTTTCGCCGGAATCATTAATTAATTTTAAATATATAAATCATGGATTATAAAAATTTTCAAACTTTTACTGCAGAACAAAAAGGAGGAATTCTGTATGTAACAATTAATTTCGGACCTGTAAATGTTCAAGGTCAAGAAATGCTTGCTGACTTAAGCAGCCTTTGTTTACGTTTAGAACGTGACCGAAGTGTTAAAGTAGTTGTTTTCCAATCTTCAAACGATGGATATTGGGTATGCCATTACGATACGAATTTACTAAGAGACATGTCTGAAGAAGCCGTAGCTAGAAATGAAGTTAAGTTACTAGATCTTCAAGCTGTTCTAGAAAGATTAAGTAATGTTCCTCAAGCTACAATTGCAAAAATCGAAGGGTTTGCCAGAGGTGGCGGACATGAAATGGCTTTGGCATTAGATATGCGATTTGCTGCTCGTGGAAAAGCCAAATTTATGCAAATGGAAGTAGGTATGGGAATTTTACCTTGCGGTGGCGGAGCGTCAAGAATGGCAAGACAAACAGGACTTGGAAAAGCATTAGAAATAATTTTAGGTGCAAGAGATTGGGATGCTGATGAAGCAGAAAAATTCGGAACCATAAACAAAGCATTGAATGACGATGAAATTGGTCCGTATGTAGATGCCTTAGCAGAACGAATAGCTAAGTTCCCAGCAGAATCAATCGAAGCTTGTAAACGTGCTGTGTATGCTTCAATAGATTTACCAATTGCAGACGCTTTAAAAGAAGAAGCATATCAGTTATATCAAGCAACAAGTAAAACTCCTGCAATAAAAAGATTTACTTACGCAGATGAAAACGGAGCACAATTCAGTCATGAAAACCAAAAGAATTGGGAAAACATGTTAATTGATATTCAGGAAGTAAATTAATTTCACTCATCAAATTAATATAAAGAGGATTGCAATTTGTAATCCTCTTTTTTGCTGTATAAAATTACTTTGCAATCTCAATTTTGATTGAATACGCGTATCTTTAGCTAGAACTAAAAAGTTTGAAAAAATAATAAATGGAAGTATCAAAAAAGAACAATGTCGCTAAAATTGGAATAGTAACAGTGAGTGATAGAGCTAGTGCTGGTGTTTATGAAGATTTAAGTGGAAAAGCAATTATCAATACATTAAATGATTATTTAATCTCTGAGTGGACAGAAGTTTATGAAGTGATACCAGACGAACAAGATATGATTGAAAAAACCATTATCAATATGGTAGATCAGGAGAATTGCTGTTTGGTAATTACAACAGGCGGAACTGGCCCTGCAAAACGTGATGTAACTCCAGAAGCAACAGAAGCTGTTTGTGATAGAATGATGCCTGGGTTTGGTGAACTTATGAGAGCAGAATCTTTAAAATTTGTTCCTACAGCAATTCTTTCAAGACAAACCGCTGGATTAAGAAATAATAGTTTGGTATTAAACTTACCAGGTAAACCAAAATCCATAAGAGAATGTTTAGATGCTGTTTTCCCAGCCATTCCTTATTGTATTGATTTAATGGAAGGTCCATATTTAGATTGTAATCCAGAAGTTATACAACCTTTTAGACCAAAAAAGAAATAAGAAATTATAGTAAGAGATGAAATTTGTTTCATCTCTTTTTATTACATTTAAATCAAATTGCTAACCTTTCTTAAATTATATTATTTATACTTTAATTCTATTGTTATGAAAAAATTACTTTTATTAAGTTTTGTTGTTACCTCATTTGCCTTAAATGCACAAGATTGGGATTTTGAAAAACCTGATTATGATAAAATCGAAAAAAACATCAAAGAAAAAGATTCAAATCTATTTTATGAATTGTTAATGAAGCGATATAAAGAAGCCGATTCAACAATGACTTTAAAAGAAAAAAGACATCTGTACTACGGTTATCAATTTGATGAAAAATATTCTCCCTATTCAACATCTGATTTTAGTGATAGCTTAAGAGTTGTGTTAAATAAAAAATCTTTAGATAGTTTAGATTATACTAACATAGTAACATTTACTAATAAAATTCTGGAAGAAAATCCTTTTGATTTAAGAGCTATCAACTATCAATTATTCGCATTGGAGAAAAAAGGAGATACAGCATCTTTTAATAAAAAAGTAATCCAACTTTATATTATTGTTGATTCCTTATTAAGCTCAGGAACTGGTAAGACTAAAGAAGATTCTTTTTATGTCATTTATACTTCTCATGAATATGATTTATTGAGCATTTTAGGTTTTAAATTTGGAGGAAGCCAAAGTTTAATAGAGCATTACGACTATTTAACTCTCGAAAAAAACGAAGCTAATATTGAAGGATTATACTTTGATGTTAGTCCTTGTTTAGCCTCAATGTCCAAAATGTTTAAAGAAAAATAAATTACTCACTCTGAGTATTATCAATCAAAGAAATTTCTCTTTGAATTAAATTTGAATTCATTGTAGTAATGGTTAATATTGTTATCAACCTTCTAGATTGAATTGATTTTAATGGACATTACTTTTCAAAAAATACAAATCCAAGATCTTAATTTGGTCTTGGAACTTTTTAAGACCGCAGCAGAGAAAATTGCTAAAAAAAATGTAGATCATTGGCAATACTGGAAAAATCCACCAGAAGAAAAAATTAAGTGGGTAAAAAGCGGTATTGAAAATGATGAGTTTTACTTTATCAACGATTTAAATAATTATAACATTGGTATGGTACGAATTTTGCGCGAAGATGAATTGTATTGGGGAAAACAAAATATAAAAGCTAAATACGTTCATTCACTGGTTATTAAAGAAGAGTTTAATGGTAAGGGAATTGGGAAAATAGTATTAGATGAAGTTGAGAAAAATGCAAAAGAAAATGGTTGTGTATATCTACGATTAGATGCAGTTGCAAAGAATACTAAACTATGTGAGTATTACGAAAATTTAGGTTTTATAAAAGTTGGAATAAAAGAAATGCCTCAATCCATAAACAACTTGTATCAAAAGAAGATTTTATAAAAACCAAATTACAATGAAAAACTCAATACTACTGCTACTACTTTCTCTATTATTCGTGAATTGTAAAACAGAAAATACCATTGAAGGATTATGGATTGTTGAATCCGTAAAATCTGGTGAACACGAAGTTACTCCAAATGCAAGATGGATGAAATTTAATAATGATTTCACTCAAACATCAGGGAACGGTTGGTTTCAACATTCTGTAGGAACTTGGAATCTAAATAAAGACACCAACGAATTGTCTATGGTAAATACCAATGGAATTAAGGATGCTAATGAACCGTTTGTAATTACAATTGATGGTGAAAAAATGACCTGGAATAGAACAGAAGATGGTCAACCTCTTACTGTTTCATTAAAAAGAACCGATAAATTACCTACTACATATGGTGACCAAGTTCTAGGTTTATGGAAACTAAACAATTCTAAAGGAAAAGGAAATTTCTTTGAAAATATTAATGGTGTTTTATTTCTAAAATGGGATAGACGATTTAGTATTCGTTCAAGTTTGGGAAGGTTTAGCGGTGTTTACAATGTACATGGACATAAATCTGAAATAGAACTAATTCCTTATGGTAAAGATTTGAAAAGAAGTTTTTGGAAAGTAGATTTTAAAGAAAATCAAATCGATTTAACCTTACTCAATTCAGATAGTATGGTGACTAGATCATTTGTTAGAATTCATGAATTCCCCAATTAATCACAACATTTTTTTTACTAGGTTCAGTATACTACAATAAAACAAAAAACGGTTTAAGTTTCATCTTAAACCGTTTTTGTTACTATACTCTATTTAAAGTTTAATCTTTTTTATATAATATGGTTTTTGTCCTAAATCCTCGGCTCCTGTAAAAGCCGGAGCTTTATAAAGTTGATTTATTACTATATATAACCAACCATCATTACTTACAGCAACATTATCAGCCCAATCAATAGATGCATCTCTTATTAAAGGCTTTAGCTCGCCCGATGCTGTTAGAATATCAATTCCATGTTCTTGTAAATTAGTAAAGTAGTGATTACCTTTTGAATCTGTTGCAGCACCATCTGAAATAGGCTT
The DNA here is from genome assembly GCF_964036595.1 of Tenacibaculum sp. 190524A05c. NCBI lineage: Bacteria > Pseudomonadati > Bacteroidota > Flavobacteriia > Flavobacteriales > Flavobacteriaceae > Tenacibaculum > Tenacibaculum platacis. The sequence continues at coordinate 1,713,967 of NZ_OZ038523.1, forward strand.
TTTTCCTACTACTTGAATTGCTTCTGAAATTTCTTCATCCTCTTTTCCTTCTCTAAACAATTCAGCTGAGACACTGTACCATTTGGTTCCATTCATAGCTCCATAAAAAAGTGTATTTCTATCGTTACTCATTGTAATTGGATTAACAGCAACTCGTGCAGGTGCCCCACCGAAATTGATAACATTATTATTAATAATCATATCAATATCTTCTGATTGAACAGATTCGTGAGCAAAACGTCTTACAGTTTTATTTTTTGTATCAACAGCTAAAATTCCAGGATTAGCAATATCTGCAAGATAAACCCAACCATTTTTTTCGTCAACAGCTAAATCTTGAATAAAACTTCCTTTTGGTGTAATACCCTCAGGAAAATCAAATCTAAAAATTTCTTTTCTTGACGAAATATCAAAAGCAAATAAGCGCGTCATTCCCAAATTCTGACCCATATCAATTATCCATAAGACATTATTTTTATCAATTCGAATTCCTAAAGGAGTATCAATCTTACTATCATTAGCTTCTCCTCCATTTTTCTGATAATCTTCATTTGGAAATGGGTGTTTAGAATTATCAACTATTTCTAATAATTGAAATGAAGAATTATCAAGTGGATGCATGGTAGTAAATATTCTTCCATCACTACTTACAGCAACATTTCCAGGACGACTCTCAAATTCTGCAACTATTTGTAAAATGTTATCACTCTTTTCAACACTTTGATCTTTATTCGTTATAGCGTTTTTCTCTTTTTTATCGGGTGATTTGCACATGAAAATGGTTAGCGCAAATACAACAATTGTAATTAGGTTTTTCATTTTTAAATTGTTTTAAATAATTTCATCAATAGCCATTATTTACTTAATTCTTAATAACTATAAAAAATATAGTTACAAAATTAAATATAGTAATCAAGGTCTGCAATAACGGTCATAAATGATAGTACAATTAATATCCTGTTTTAGTTTTTAAAAATAAAAATGTAACATTTTTTAATTGTTGCATCTAAAGGAAAACTAAAACATAGAAATCATGAAAAATATCATTTACATTCTAACTTTCTTTTTAATTACTTCTGTACAAGCACAAAAAGAAAACCAACCAATTTATGCCCAAGTTTCAGGAAAAGGAAAACCAATTCTTTTACTTCCCGGATTTACTGTTCCTGGAGATAGTTGGCAACCGATTGTAAAAGAACTTGAAGCAAATTACGAATGTCATGTAATTACTTTAGCTGGATTTGGTGGAAAAAAAGCTATAGAGTTTCCTTGGTTGCCAAAAGTTAACGAAGCATTAGAAAATTATATTTCTAAGAATAACTTAAAAGACATTACTGTTATTGGTCATAGTTTAGGTGGAACAATTGCAGCTTGGCTTGCTAGTAGAGAAAAAAATGATATCGAAAAAATTATTTTAGTTGATGCTTTGCCTGCCGCTGGTGCTCTAATGATTCCGAATTACAATCCTGATTATTTAGTATATGAAAGTCCGTTTAACAAACAACAATTGAATATGAATTCTAAAGACTTTGAAAACTTAGCCAATTCAATGTCTAAAGGAATGAGTTTGAATAAAGATGCTCAAAATAATATCAAAAAATGGATGCTTCAAGCAGATCGTAAAACCTACGTGTATGGTTATACTGATTACTTAAAATTCGATACTCGTGAAAACCTGAAAAATATAAAAATACCGGTTACATTATTAGCTGCAGAGAAACCTTATGGAAAAGATATGGTAAAACAAACTTATGACAAGCAATATAAAAACTTAGCTAATTACGATTTTTTAATAGCTGAAAATTCTGCTCACTTTATAATGTTTGATCAACCAGAATGGTTCTTAAAACAAATTAAAAAAAGTTTAGCTTTGAAATAAATGAATATAGAAAATCAATTTACAGAGTTATATAATACCTATGCGCCAAAAGTATACAAGCTTTGTTTAGGCTATGCATCTGGAGTAGATGAAATCGCAAAGGAATGGCAACAGGAAACCTTTATAAAAGTTTGGAAACATAGAAATTCATTTAAAGGAGATGCCTCTATTAGCACTTGGATTTATAGAATTGCCATTAATATATGTTTGGGTGATTTAAGAAAATCTAAAAGAAAGTTTCAGCCAATCAATGAGAGTATCTTAACTACTCCGATGGATTCAAATTCTGAAACCTCAACTGATAAGGATATACAAAAGATGTATAGCTGTATTGATCAGTTAACTAAAAACAATAAGACATTAATTTTATTAGAATTAGAAGAAATTCCTCAAGCAACTATTGCAGAAACTACTGGAATCTCTCATGGTGCTTTACGAACACGATTATCAAGAATCAGAAAAGCACTTTTAAAATGTATCACCAATGGAAAATGATAAATTAAATCAACTTTGGAAAAGTCAAAAAGATAATTCCAATACTAATACGCCAGAAAACATAATTAAACTCGCACAAAAACAACGTAACGGACAGTTTTTATCTATAACTATTTTATCAATTACGGTTATAATTTTAATCGTATATACGATTTACTGTTCGGTTTATGAATGGAATAATTTTACAATAGGATTATTGTTAATGATAGGGAGTTTAGTTTTTAGAATAGTCTTAGAAACTATTTCACTGTACCGCAAAGAACAACAGCTCATTGCATTAGATAGTAAAGAATTTCAAAAATATTTAGGAAAACATTTTAAGCTAAGGAAGATTATAAATTATGTGGTTACTCCAATCTGTTTTATTATTTACACTTATGGTTTTACTAAGCTTCTACCCTATTTTAAACAAGAGTTCTCAGAAGGATTTTATACTTATATTTTAATTTCAGGTTTTCTATCGATATTGATAATTGCCATAATTGTAGCTTTCAGTATTCGAAGAGAAAATAAATTTTATGAAGAATTAAAATAATACTAGTTAAAGTGTCTTTGTTATAAAAATAAAGACACTTCTATTTTTAATTAAATTTTATCTCGTGGAGATGTAAACCAGAAGCTGGCGCGATTGACTTTAAAAAGGTAATATCTGAATTACCATCTAAACTTTCTTTAATAAAATCTAAATCATAATTCCCTTTTCCTACCTCTGCTAACGCTCCCATAATTAAGCGAATCTGATTACGCAGAAATCCATGTCCTTTAATAATTAGCACGTAACTTTTTTTAGGAAAAAAAGATGCAGTTAATTCTGTATTTTCAACGATTTCACAACTATCAATAGTACGTTCAACTTTGGTCTCCGCTGATGGTTTTGTACAATAATGTTTAAAATTATGAAAGCCTTCAAATAATTTAGCTGCCTCTTTCATCAATTCGATATTTAATGTTTGTAAATATCCTACTAAAAACGGTGCACAATACGGATGGTTCTTTTCTCCATGAGAAAAGTAGTACCGATACTCTTTAATTTTTGGATGTTGAATAATATTAAACTTTTCATCAGTTAACTCCTGAATTTCTAAAACCCGAATATCCGATGGAGAATTAATATTAAAACTTTTAATAAAACTACTTCCTTCTATTTTTTCATCAATAAATAATTGGTACGTATAATCTGTAGAAGAAACCTTTGCATCTGTTCTTCCTACTCCGATAGTTTTAAATCGAATTCCTTTACAAACAAACTTTAAGGTTTTGTCTAACGCCCAATGAACGGTTTTTAAGTTGGGTTGTTTTTGCCAACCATGAAACCTAAAACCCAGATATTGAAATTTAACTAAATAAGAATGATTATAGTTCATACTGCAAATCTAACAAACTTAAATCGCTATAAATACATAAAAATCACTATTCCAAAATTAGAATATTATAAAATAAACACTTCATTTTTATCATAGTCGTAAACTTTACAAACTATAAGGTTTTAGTAAAAACTATTCTGTAATTTCACAGCAATAACATTCATTTTTTAGACCATAATTTCATGAAAAACAGAAAATTATTAATGATTCCTGGACCAATTGAAGTTGATCCTTCAGTATTAAGAGCCATGGGAGAAGTTACTACGAGTCATGTTGCTCCAAACTTTATAGAAAGTTTTGGAAACTCAATTGAATTAATGCGAAAAATTTGGTTAGCACCTAACGGACAACCATTTATTGTTGCGGGAAGTGGAACATTGGCAATGGATATGGCCGTAAGTAATTTACTTGAACCAGGAGATAATGCATTAGTAATTTCTACAGGATATTTTGGAGAACGTTATAAAAATATTTTAGCAACTTATGGAGCTAACGTAACTGTTTTACAAGCTGAAATTGGAGAGATTGTTTCTTTAAATAAAATTGAAGAAGAACTATCATCTAAAAATTACAAGTTAGTTACGATTACTCATGTTGATACTTCAACTGGTGTATTAACCGATCCTAAATCTGTTGCAGATATTGCAAAAAAATATAATACACTAACTGTGTTAGATGGTGTATGCGCAACTGCTGGTGAAAGAACTCCACAAGAAACTTGGGGAATTGATGTTGTGTTAACGGGTTCTCAAAAGGCAATTGGAGTTCCTCCAGGTTTAGCTTTATTAGTAGTTTCTGAAAAAGCTATGACGGTTTGGAAAAATAGAAAAACTCCGGTACAAAATTATTATGGAAGCTTTACCAATTGGCTACCAATTATGGAAGCTTATGAAGAAAGACGTCCTTCATATTTTGGAACACCTCCAGTAAATTTAATTCGCGCATTAGAAGTTAGTTTGAACCTCATAAATACTGAAGGAATTGAACATAGAGTTGAATCTCATCTTATATATGCGAAAGCATTTAGAAAAGCTATTCAAAAAATTGGTTTACAATTAGTTCCAAAAAGAGAAGAAATCGCCGCAAATACCATGAGTGCAATTTTTTATCCAGAAGGAATCGATGGAAACCAATTTAGAAAAGATATTAGTGAGTACGGTGTAATTTTAGCTGGTGGTTTGCATTCAGAAATAAAAACTCAATATTTTAGAGTTGGACATATGGGCGCGATTAACAAAAGTGATATTGTTGCTACACTTAGTGCTATTGAATTTGCTCTTGCCAAACAAAACTACTCGTTTACTCTTGGAGAAAGTATAGGAACTTTCTTAGAAAATTTATAAAGCAAAAGCCTGCTTTGCAATTTCTAATTCTTCATTAGTTGGAATCACCAATAGTTTTACTTTAGAATTTTCTGTGTGAATTTCTGTTAATTCTTTAGCTCTAATACTATTTTTATTTGTGTCGATTTCTATTCCAAAGAACTCTAAATCTTCACAAACTTTCTCTCTAACTAATGAAGAGTTTTCGCCTATACCAGCTGTAAAAACAATGGCATCAACTCCATTCATTGCAGCAATGTATGATCCAATATATTTTTTAATTCGGTAGGTATTAATATCTAAAGCTAACTGGCAATCTTTATTTCCTTTAGATGCTTCAGCTTCAATATCACGTAAATCGCTATATCCAGTTAATCCGAACATTCCGCTTTCTTTTTGCAGCAACGTATTTACCTCGTCTATTTTATATCCTAAAGAATTTACTAAGTAAAAAATCAGCGTATGATCAATATCTCCACTTCTTGTTCCCATCACTAAACCAGTAACTGGACCAAACCCTAAACTATGGTCAATACTTTTACCGTTTTGAACTGCAGAAATACTACATCCATTTCCTAAATGCACCGTAACAATTTTAGATTCATTTTTTCCTAAATATTCGATGGCCTTTTCAGAAACATATTTGTGACTCGTTCCGTGAAATCCATATAAACGAATTTTACTTTCAGTTACAAACTTTTTAGGAATTGCATACGTATATGCTTTCTCTGGAATACTTTGATGAAATGCAGTATCGAAAACGGCAACTTGTTTCGCTTTAGTAAATATCGCTTCAGCAACTTTAATTCCTTCTAGATTTGCCGGATTATGCTGAGGAGCCAAAGAAAATAAATCTTCGATTTTACTTTTTACTTCTTCCGAAACTTCAGTTGTGCTTGTGAAAGAACTTCCTCCGTGTACAACTCTATGACCTACAATTTCAATTTCATCAGTAGAAGAAATCACACCAATCTTTTCATCTAAAAGTAAAGCAACCACTTTTTCTAAACCAACTCTATGATTTTCAATTTTTATATGTTCAGTAACATCATCATTTGCTGATTCATAATGAACTGCTCCTTCTTCTAAACCAATTCGTTCAATCAAACCAGAACAAATTACTTTTTCTTCTGGCATTGTAAATAATTGATATTTTATAGATGAACTTCCTGAATTTAAAACTAATACTTTCATATACTAATTTTCTTGTGCTTGAATTGCGGTTAGAATAATAGTGTTGTAAATATCATCAATTGTACAACCTCTACTTAAATCGTTTACTGGCTTTTTTAATCCTTGTAACATTGGTCCGATTGCTAATGCTCCAGTTTCTCTTTGAACCGCTTTATAGGTATTATTTCCTGTATTCAAATCTGGGAAAATTAACACATTTGCCTGTCCTGCTACTTCAGAGTTTGGTAATTTCTTTTTACCAACAGTTGGATCAACAGCCGCATCATACTGAATTGGCCCTTCAACTTTTAAATCAGGTCGTTTTTGTTTTACAATTTCTGTGGCTTTTCTTACAGTATCTACATCTTCTCCTTTACCAGAACTTCCTGAAGAATACGATAACATTGCAATCTTTGGATCTATTCCAAATGCAATACTCGAATCAGCAGAAGAAATTGCTATTTCTGCTAATTGCTCTGAAGTAGGATTTGGATTAATTGCACAATCTCCAAATACAGAAACTCTATCTTCTAAACACATGAAGAAAATAGAAGAAACTACTGAAAAACCTGGTTTTGTTTTTACAAATTGTAATGATGGTTTTATGGTATGCTGAGTGGTATGAGCAGCTCCAGAAACCATTCCATCCGCCAATCCTTTATACACCATCATAGTTCCGAAATAAGAAACATCCGCCATAAGATCTTCAGCCATTGCTGGACTTAACCCTTTGTGTTTTCTTAATTCATATAAAGTTTTAGAAAATTCCTCAAAATATTCAGAAGTACTAGGATTAATAATCTTAGTCTTTTCAAAATCGAAAGAAATATTTAATCTCTTAACTGCTGCTTCAACATTTACTTGTTTCCCCAGAATCGTTAAATCAACAATATCTAATTTTTGTAACTGAGAAGCCGCTGTTAGAATTCTGTCATCACTTCCTTCTGGCAATACAATATGTTTTCGTGATTGTTTTGCCCTTTTCAGTAAATTATATTGGAACATTCGAGGTGTTAATACGTTTGTTCCTTTATAAGTAATTAATTTATCACTTAATGTTTCGATATCTACATACTTCTCAAAAGTATTTATAGATAACTTTATTTTATTCTTATTCTCTGCATAAATATGAGAACGAATTGAGCCTAATTTTGATGCAATTCCGAATGTACCTCCTTTTACTTTTAAAATAGGAACAATCTTTTCCAGTCCAGTAATTAATTCAATTACAGAAGGACTTAAATCCATATCTCCAGTTAAAATTATACCAGATACTGTTGGATAACGACTTGAAATATTGGCTTGTAATGTTCCTAACAAAATATCTGAACGATCTGAAGGTGTGATTACTACTGCCTCATCTGTAAGATGATTTAAAAAGTGAGAAAGCTGCATTGCTCCCACTTTTATTTCACCTGTTGTAGAATTTAAGAACTCTTCTCCAAATAACACTTCGGCTTCTAAGGCCTGTGAAATCTCGTGAATAGTAGGATTGTTAAGTTTGCTGTTAACAGGAATTGCATTAATCAATAACGATTTTGGTAAATTTTCACCAATTCCATTAATAATAATATCTACATTTTTCTCTTGGACTTTATTGGCAATTACTGCGATTACTTCTACTTCTTTATTCGTAAAAGAATCATATGTTAATCGGAATCCTTGAATAAATTCTTCTAACGATCTATCAATTCCACCTGAAACAATTATAACTGGGATTCCAAGATTTTTTGCAATCAAAACATTTAGATCCATTTCAATTACTGCACCATGATCTGAGAAATCTGTACCCTCAACAATAACAAAATCATTCTTTTCCTCTAGCTTTTTGTATTTGCTAAGAATAGAATTGATGACTTCATCCTCTTTATCATCATTTAATAAATCTAATAGCTCTGATCTTGTAAAAGCATAAGTATCTTCATAATCACATTTTAGATTGAAAAAATTGACAATAGTATTTACGTGATTGTCTTTTTTTCCATCCACAGGATTATCAATAATTGGTCTGAAATATCCAACCTTTGGCTTATTCCTTAATAAAAGCTGCATTAAGCCTAAGCTTAACATCGACTTTCCAGAATTTGCTCCACTAGCGGCAATGTAGATTGCTTTATTCATTTTCTAATTTTTGCACAAAATTACTCTAAAATTAATAAAGCCTGCTACGATCTAAAAAATGATTTACCCTACAATATGTAATTCCGTGAAATTCTTTGGAATTACCATGGTGTTATTTTTTGAGTTGAACTTAACCGTTTTTAAGTCTACCAAAACATTATCGATTTCTACCGCAGTAATTTTAAATGGGAGACCAATGAATTCGAAAACCATAGTTTCATATTCCGTAATAAAAGTTCCGTCTTTATGTTGTTGAATTATTACTTCATTTTCTTTACCTGTAAAAGAGAATGTTCGTAAACTATATCTCCCTTTCATGTAATCATAACCATCCTGAGCATCTTCAAAAACTTTAGAAACTTCTTTTTCTCCTAATTTGAAATACACTTCAAGTTTCAATTCATCAATTACCTTTTCTCCTACATACTGTTGAACTGGATATTTCGGAACAATAGTTCCTTCTTTAATGAACATAGGAATTGTATCAATATCTGCATCTACCCATTTTTCTAATCCTCCTTTTACATATTCTTTTGTCCAGTAGTTATACCAATGTCCTCGAGGAATATACATTCTTCTTCCTTTAGCATTCGGTTCTTGAATTGGACAAACTAAAATTTGATTTCCAAAAATAAACTCATCTGTTCTGTAATGCGTTTGAGGATCATACTGATCATATAAAACAAGAGATTTCAACATTGGAATTCCGAATTCAGCGTATTCCCAAAACATCGTATATAAATAAGGAAGAAGTTGATAACGTAATTCAACATATTTACGAGTTACGTCAATTACTTCTTGACCGAATGTCCAAGGTTCTTGATTTCCATGGTCACCAGAAGAATGTGTTCTACAAAATGGATGGAAAACTCCTAACTGAATCCATCTTGCATATAATTCTCCGGTTGGATGTTCGGCAAATCCTCCAATATCACTTCCTGTAAAAGACATTCCACTCATACTCATTCGTTGCGCCTGAATATTTGCAATCCATAAATGTTCCCAAGTCGCAATGTTATCACCAGTCCAAGAAGAAGTAAAACGTTGTGCTCCAGAATATGCAGAACGCGTGATAATAAATGGACGTTTTGGATAAGCATATTTTTTCACACCTTCATAAGTTGCACGAGCCATTTGCGTACCGTAAATATTATGTGCTTTTCTGTGGCTACAGTGATGACCATCATAATTATGACGAACATCATTAGGGAATGTTTTTCCTGGAACCTCCATAACTGCAGGTTCATTCATATCATTCCAAATACCTTTCACTCCAATTTCATCAATGATTTCTTTGAATAATCCAGACCACCATTCTCTTACTTTTGGATTTGTAAAGTCTGGAAAGAAACATTCCCCTGGCCAAACTTTTCCTCGCATATAAGGACCATCTGCACGCTTACAGAAATAATCATTTTCCATGGCCTCTTTATACACCCAGTAATCATCATCAATCTTAATTCCTGGATCTATAATGGCAACAGTTTTAAACCCATCATCAGCAAGTTCCTTCACCATTCGTTTTGGATCCGGGAAATAATCTTTATTCCACGTAAAACAGCGGAATCCATCCATGTAATCGATATCCAAATAAATTCCGTCACAAGGAATTTGAAGTTCTCTAAACTTTCCTGCTACTTCTTTTACTTTAGATTCAGGATAATAACTCCATTTACATTGATGGTATCCTAATGCCCATAAAGGTGGCAATTCTGGCTTCCCAGTTAAATCTGTATAACGTGTAACTACGTCTTGCATATCTGGTCCGTAGAAGAAATAATAATTCATTTCTCCACCGTGAGCCCAGAAACTGGTTACATTTCTTCGTTCATTACAAAAATCGAAGAACGTTTTAAATGTATTATCAAAGAAAATCCCATACGATCTTTCTTCGTGCATTCCGATATAAAAAGGAACACTTTTATATAATGGATCTTGATCTTTACCAAATGCATATTGATCTGTAGCCCAATTTTCAATTCGTTTTCCTTTTAAATTTAAATGCATTGGTTTATCTCCTAAACCATAATAACATTCACCTTGAGGAGCAGCTTTACTCATTTTTACGATGTTCCCACCAAATTCGTAACTCTGTTCCCAGTGAAATCCCCAATCATCATTACAAATAACATTTCCGTTCACATCAAAAATGGAAACTTTTAAATCTGATTTATCAATTTGAATTACAATTTTAATTGTAATTATTTTATAACAATCATCGTGTTCTTCAACTTCTAATTTGCTATATCCTCTTGCACCATCGTCACTAATAGCATATGAAAAATCTTTATCAAAATTATTATCAGTAGCATATCTAAAACGTATTACACTTCCACGTAACACCGTTACCTGAAGTATCACTCCATTTTCTGTTTTAAAATAGATTTTATCTACATCTTGAGAGAAAGAATTAATTTTTCCTGGAAACAAATTCCCTTTGTATTCTAGTTCAGTATTAATAATCATGGTACTTCAATTTGGGTTTAATTACACTAATCAACTTGTTTATAAAAGAACGATTTAGACTTGAATTACTAAACGTTTATGTCTTGTTTTTACGAAATCGTTTTATTTAACTAATCTTCTATTTTAAACACAACCGCACTTAAAGGTGGTAATGTAATTTCGCAAGAATAGTTTCTATGATTCCATCCTTTATTTTCAATAGTTATATGCTTTTTATTTGATATTCCGCTACCTCCATACTTCTTATAATCGCTATTAAAAATTTGAGTAAGTCTACCTGATTTAGGTATACCTATTCTATAATTGGTTCTTGGAATTGGTGTCATATTACAAACCACAATAACCAGTTCTTCTTCTTTATTTCCTTTTCTGATATAACTAATTACCGAGTTTTCATGATCATCATAACCAATCCACTCAAATCCATCTTGTTCGAACTGTTTTTCATATAATGCAGGATATTTTTTATACAGAATATTTAGATCTTTGACTAGTTTTTGTACTCCTGAATGGAATCCGTATTCCAATACATACCAGTCTAAACTTTCTTGAAAATTCCATTCACCATGTTGACCAAACTCACCTCCCATGAACAATAATTTTGTTCCAGGATGCGTAAACATATAACTATACAAGAGTCTTAAGTTTGCGAACTTTTGCCATTCATCACCAGGCATTCTTCCAATGATACTTCGTTTTCCATGAACTACTTCATCATGAGATAAAGGCAACATAAAATTTTCTGTAAAAGCATACGTCATACTAAATGTAAGATCGTTTTGATGATGTCTTCTATATATTGGCTCTTTGGCAAAATATTGTAAAGAATCGTGCATCCAACCCATCATCCATTTCATACCAAATCCTAATCCGCCTAAATAAGTCGGTCTTGATATTTTTGGAAATGCTGTTGATTCTTCAGCAATTGTTTGCACGTCTGGAAAACTTCGATAAACTTCTTCATTAAGTTCTTTCAGAAAATCGATAGCTTCTAAATATTCATTTCCGCCAAACATATTTGGTTCCCATTCTCCATATTTTCTAGAGTAGTCTAAAAATATCATTGACGCTACGGCATCAACTCGTAATCCATCAACGTGGTATTGATCTAACCAGAATATCGCATTACTTATTAAGAAACTTTTTACTTCGTTTCTCCCATAATTAAAAATTAAACTTTTCCAATCTGGATGGTATCCTTTTCTTTTATCCGGATGTTCATATAAATGTGTTCCGTCAAACATTCCTAATCCATGATCGTCTTCCGGAAAATGAGACGGTACCCAATCTAAAATTACACCAATGTCATTTTGATGAAACTTATCGATCAAGAATTTAAAATCATCAGGATACCCAAATCTTGAAGTTGGAGCAAAATATCCAGTAATTTGATATCCCCAAGAAGGATCATATGGATATTCCATAACTGGCATAAATTCCACATGTGTAAATTGCATTTCTTTTACATAAGAAACCAATTCATCTGCCATTTCTAAATACGACAATGATCTATTATTGTCTTCAAATTTCTTTTTCCAAGAGGAAAGATGAACTTCATAAACTGAATACGGAGCATTAACAGCATTGTGTTTCTTCCTTTTCTTCATCCAATTTTGATCATCCCAGATATAAATATTATCCCAAACTACCGAAGCTGTTTTTGGAGGATGTTCGGATCTTCTAGCAAAAGGATCTGCTTTCTCTGTTATGATTCCATTGTTATGAGAATGAATTTTGTATTTGTATAAATTTCCTTTACCTACATTAGGAATAAATCCTTCCCAAATTCCAGATTCATCCCAGCGAACATTTAATTGATGTTCATACTCATTCCAAAAATTAAAATCACCAACAACAGAAACAGATTTTGCGGATGGAGCCCAAACTGCAAAATAAGTTCCTTCTACTCCATTCACTGTAGTAATGTGAGAACCTAATTTTTCATATAATTTATAATGTTTTCCTGCCTTAAATAAATTGACATCAAACTCGGTAAAAAAACTATGTGCAATAACTTTAGTCATAAAAAAATCTTTGCTTATTCTATTGTAAATCCATTTGGTATAACAGCTCTTCTTCTAACTACTATTATTCCATCTTTTATTACATAAGCTTCTTCTGTTGCATCTTTTAAATGTTTTCCTCCTTTTAATGTCACATTATTTCCTATTCTAGCGTCCTTATCTATAATTGCATTTTCAATAACACAATTTGCTCCTACTCCTATATATGGAGTTCCTGATTTTTTATCTTTTTCAATTTCATCTATTTCTTGATACACATTTGCACCAATCATATACGTACTTTTAATATCACATCCTTTTCCAATTCTGGAACGAATACCAATAACTGAATTTTCAATAGTTTTCGCGTTTATAATACAACCATCAGCAATCATAGACTTATTTAAAAGTGTTCCATAAATTTTTGATGGAGGTAAAATTCTTGGACGTGTAAGTACATTCTTTGAAGTATTAAATAAATCGAATTGTGGAATTTCTTCTGTTAAACCAATATTTGCTTCGAAAAATGAAGCAATAGTTCCAATATCTGTCCAATAGCCTTTATATTGATAGGCTAGAACTTTATTTTTTCCGATTGATTGAGGAATTATTTCTTTACCAAAGTCAATAGTATCCGGATTAGACATTAATTCCACTAATAATTCGCGATTAAAAATATAAATACCCATGGAAGCCAAATAGTTTCTTCCTTCAGCTTTCATCTCATCATCAACTTCAGATTCCCACCCATTTAATTGTTCCGATGATGGTTTTTCTACAAATGAAGAAATAAAACTCTCATCGTCTGTTTTTAAAATACCAAAACCTGTTGCATCATTTGCATTTACTGGAAGTGTAGCAATACTTATTTCAGCTTTTTTATTTATATGTTGTTCTAACATATCATCAAAGTCCATTTGATACAATTGATCTCCTGAAAGAATTAAAGCATACTCAAACTCATGATTTAAAACATGGTGCATCGATTGTCGAACCGCATCAGCTGTTCCTTGAAACCAAGTTTTATTCTCTGGAGTTTGCTCAGCTGCCATAATATCAACAAAGGCCTGACTAAACGTACTAAAAGTATATGTATTCTTTATATGTCTATTTAAAGATGCTGAATTGAACTGTGTTAAAACGAACATTCTTTTAATATCACAATGAATACAATTGGAAATTGGGATATCAACTAAACGATATTTCCCAGCTATAGAAACTGCAGGTTTTGATCTATTATCTGTAAGTGGTGAAAGACGTGTTCCTTGCCCTCCTCCTAAAATTATGGCTAAAACTTTCTTGTTAATCATGTATGGTTGGTTAAATTGATTTGTATAATTTAATATATTCTTGAGCAGATTTCGTCCAAGAATTATCTATTTTCATTATTGTTTTTTGGATTTTTCTGAAAGAACTAACATCCTTGTATAATTCAATAGCTCTTCCTATGGAATATTTTATATCCCAAACAGAAGCTTGATCATGACAAATACCAAATCCTCCATCTCCAATGTCGACCACCGTATCTTTTAAACCTCCTGTTCGCCTTACTATAGGAATTGTGCCATATCTAAGAGAATACATTTGATTTAAGCCACAAGGTTCAACTCTTGATGGCATTAATAGAAAATCACAACCAGCATACAATAAATGAGACAGGTTTTCATCATAACCAATATGAGCATTAAATCTACCTTTTAATTCTTCTTTAAGTTCAATCAGTTGTTCTTCTATCTCTTGATGACCAGAACCTAAGATCATAACATTAATCTCTTCATTCTCTTCTAAGGCTTCTCTAATCGCTTGAGGTAATAAGTCCGCAGACTTTTCCCCTACTAATCGACCAATAAAACCAAATAATGGTAACTCTACGTCCAGGTTATAAAATTCGCATATTTCCTTTTTATTGGCTTTTTTACCTGAAACCACATTAGAAACCTTATAATTCTTAACTAGCATGCTATCTTTTTCCGTATTCCAGAAATCTGTATCAATTCCATTTAAAATTCCAATACATTTATTTGACTCACTCCTTAATAAACCTTCTAAACCATTTGCACGTTCCTTCAGCTCTTCCATATAAGAGGGAGAAACAGTATTTACCTTAGAAGCACATTTGATCCCAGCTGCTAAAGGATTAATGCTACCATACCAATCTAATAATCCCACATTATCGAAATTAAAGGAAGGAATTAATTTAATCTCTTCATGTGAAAACTGACCTTGATATTGGGCATTATGAATTGTAATTACTGTAGGTGTATATTTTAATTTAAGATAATCATCACAATAATTAATCATAAAAGGTATAAGTGAAGTATGATGATCATGACAGTGTATTACATCAAATGATTTGTCACTTATACTTAACCAATTTAAAACAGCTAATTGAAAACCTATATATTGTTTTGATTCATCGTCGTAACCATAAACATTTTCTCTATCTAATAAACCTTCTACTCGAACAATATATGTAGTTACTCTTGTTGACTTAATAAGTATAGTAGAAATAGAATAATTATATAATTCATTTTTAAGTTTAAAAACACCAGTAAATTCACTCCTTAATTTTCTTCTCTTAAAAAATGCATTATCATAATATGGCATAATAACGTTTGATTCGTAACCTAAATCATTTTGATACTTAGGTAATGAACCAACAACATCGGCCAATCCACCGACTTTCGCAATAGGATAACATTCGAAACTGGTATGTAAAATTTTCATTCGGAGGGTAAGTTTATTAGTTAACTCTAAAGTTAATTAATCAACAAAACAAAAACTGAAAATAATTATTAAAAAAAAGCTACTAAAAATGAAGAATCATTAAAAAATGATCAAATATTTAACTTTTTGGAGTATTAATATAACTATAACGTTATATAGTGATTCTAATGTTTGGGATAAAGACAAAAAAAACGCTCAATATAATATTGAGCGTTTTTTGTTAAAAAAGAAAGGCGACGACCTACTCTCCCACCAGTGGCAGTACCATCGGCGCTAATGGGCTTAACTTCTCTGTTCGGAATGGTAAGAGGTGAGCCCCATTGCTATAATCACCTTAAGTTGTTTCAGTATATTTCAACTGTATAAGTTAACATATAAGTAAAATGATATAATAAATTATCAAAGAGTTTGTTCCCGGCCCGAAGACCGGGATACGTACATAAGCCTATGGGTTATTAGTACTACTCGGCTACATACATTACTG
>NZ_OZ038523.1:1732500-1735000 GCF_964036595.1 Tenacibaculum sp. 190524A05c
GTTCGCTCGCCACTACTAACGGAATCACTATTGTTTTCTCTTCCTCCGGTTACTTAGATGTTTCAGTTCACCGGGTTTGCTCCTTTCGGTACTATACCTTCAGTATAGTGGGTTGCCCCATTCGGAAATTTACGGATCATAATGTATGTGCCACTCCCCGTAACTTATCGCAGCTTATCGCGTCCTTCATCGCCTCTGAAAGCCTAGGCATCCGCCATACGCCCTTATTTAGCTTATTGTACTTTTTGCTTTGACTTGCGTCAAAACGAGCTCTTTATAATTCTTTATAAAAATATTTTGTTAGATTTAATCTAACTCTCTATCTTGATTCTTTACGATATCATTTTACCAATATGTCAATGAACTTGTCATGAGCCATGACAGGCAATAAACCTATCTAACTCTTTGTGGAGAATACCGGAGTCGAACCGGTGACCTCTTGCGTGCAAGGCAAGCGCTCTAGCCAGCTGAGCTAATCCCCCATAATCTAGTATGAGATTTAGCCTGAGTTATGAGTAATAACTCCTCTTCACTCAACTTCTAGAATTTCCTAATCTTTAAATAGTAGTCTTGGGCAGGCTCGAACTGCCGACCTCTACATTATCAGTGTAGCGCTCTAACCAGCTGAGCTACAAGACTATTTAAGATCTTAGTCTCTTTTATAAAATTAACAGCAGAGTAAAATAACCACTTTTGTAACTCACCATCTTTCTCTAGAAAGGAGGTGTTCCAGCCGCACCTTCCGGTACGGCTACCTTGTTACGACTTAGCCCTAGTTACCAGTTTTACCCTAGGCAGCTCCTTGCGGTCACCGACTTCAGGCACCCCCAGCTTCCATGGCTTGACGGGCGGTGTGTACAAGGCCCGGGAACGTATTCACCGGATCATGGCTGATATCCGATTACTAGCGATTCCAGCTTCACGGAGTCGAGTTGCAGACTCCGATCCGAACTGTGATATGGTTTGTAGATTCGCTCCAACTCGCGTTGTGGCTGCTCATTGTCCATACCATTGTAGCACGTGTGTAGCCCAGGACGTAAGGGCCGTGATGATTTGACGTCATCCCCACCTTCCTCACGGTTTGCACCGGCAGTCTCGCTAGAGTCCCCAACTTTACTTGCTGGCAACTAACGATAAGGGTTGCGCTCGTTATAGGACTTAACCTGACACCTCACGGCACGAGCTGACGACAACCATGCAGCACCTTGTAAAGTGTCCGAAGAAAAATCTATCTCTAGACCTGTCACTCTACATTTAAGCCCTGGTAAGGTTCCTCGCGTATCATCGAATTAAACCACATGCTCCACCGCTTGTGCGGGCCCCGTCAATTCCTTTGAGTTTCAATCTTGCGACCGTACTCCCCAGGTGGGACACTTATTACTTTCGCTTAGTCACTGAATAATTCCAACAACTAGTGTCCATCGTTTACGGCGTGGACTACCAGGGTATCTAATCCTGTTCGCTCCCCACGCTTTCGTCCATGAGCGTCAGTATATACGTAGTAGGCTGCCTTCGCAATCGGTATTCTAAGTAATATCTATGCATTTCACCGCTACACTACTTATTCTACCTACTTCCGTATAACTCAAGTCAACCAGTATCAAAGGCAGTTCCATAGTTAAGCTATGGGATTTCACCTCTGACTTAATTGACCGCCTGCGGACCCTTTAAACCCAATGATTCCGGATAACGCTTGCACCCTCCGTATTACCGCGGCTGCTGGCACGGAGTTAGCCGGTGCTTATTCTTACAGTACCGTCAAGGACCTACACGTAGGTCTGTTTCTTCCTGTATAAAAGCAGTTTACAACCCATAGGGCAGTCTTCCTGCACGCGGCATGGCTGGTTCAGAGTTGCCTCCATTGACCAATATTCCTCACTGCTGCCTCCCGTAGGAGTCTGGTCCGTGTCTCAGTACCAGTGTGGGGGATAATCCTCTCAGACCCCCTACCTATCGTAGCCATGGTAAGCCGTTACCTTACCATCTAGCTAATAGGACGCATAGTCATCTTGTACCGATAAATCTTTAGTAAGATAGTGATGCCACTTCCCTACATTATGGAGTATTAATCTTCATTTCTAAAGGCTATCCTCCTGTACAAGGCAGATTCTATACGCGTTACGCACCCGTTCGCCGGTCGTCAGCAAAGAAGCAAGCTTCCTCCTGTTACCCCTCGACTTGCATGTGTTAAGCCTGCCGCTAGCGTTCATCCTGAGCCAGGATCAAACTCTTCATTGTAAAATCTTTAATAATTTTAATGAATAAGTTTCAAAAGAATTTAACTTCGTAGAAGTTATGTGTTATTCTACTCTTTAATTACGCTGTCAATTTCAATATTATCAATGAACTTCGCTAACCTTAATATTTAGTCTATTTCAACCAAAACCTCAATTAACTTAATCTTTGTAAAGACATCAGAATCGAACTGATTAACTTATTTGTTATTCCAAAATCTCTGTGATCGTTTACTTCATTTCTGAAAGCGGATGCAAATTTAGAA